>JANXTD010000373.1 GCA_025352585.1 Fimbriiglobus sp. | reverse complement strand
CCCGCGGCTACCAGCGTTGTCAACGGCCTTCGCCCCCCTCGCTCGCGCGTCGGGCCAACAAGACCCAAGTCGCTCACGCTTCCGGCTCGCCGGGCGGCGTGTCGTGCCGTCGGCGGCGGGCCGCTACAGCCCGCTCTGGTTCTTGCTGACCACCTTGTCGTTGAGCAGCGAAACGGAGATCACCTTGCTGCCGTCCTTCCAGACCACGATCTTGACCGACATCGTGGGCACGGTGATGGTTTGACCGGGGATCGACATCCCGCCCGCGTTCATGCCGGGCACGGACACCGGCCCGCCCGCGGCGGAACTGGCTTGCTCGTCGCCCTTGCCGAGGATCGCCTCGACCTCGGGCAGCGACATGCCGACCGTGACCTTCTCGAAGTTCGATTTGGTGACCTTGCCCCCCCCGCACCCCGTCAGCCCCAGACACGCCACGAAAGCCGCCACTGTCAGTATGAATTGCTTGGTCACGTCGTGTACCTCGGCCGCCTCACTGAGTCGTTCGGCTCTCGCGGCGGCGGCGAGGGCCAAAGGGGAGTCCCTCGGCCGGCGGCCGAGCGGGGCAGTGTCATAGTCTGGTGATGACCAAGTTGTGACAAGTGAACAGCAAATTTTTGGGACAATCGTGTCAATTTTGAGGTTGGCAGCGTTGTGACGCCACCCTTCGCCGCGTGCCCTCGGGCGTGCGGCTTTTTCGTTCCCCCCTTGCGAAAGGACCGCCCCCGATGGCCACCCCCAGCCCGCCCGTGACGAGCCTGTTCCTGCCCGGCACCGACCCCGCCGACGCGACCCTCATCAACGAGTTGACGGCGGCCGCGGAGGCGTTCGTCGCCGGGTTCTGCGGCCGCGACTTCGCCGGGGGGACGTTCACCGAGACGCACCCCGCCGCGGCCCGCACGGTGTTCTTGCGCAACTACCCCGTGCTCGCCGTGACGGTGGTCAGCGCCGGCGGCCTGCCGCTCGACGCGAGCCTGTACCTCGTCCACGCCGACCGCGGGGTCGTCGCCATCCCCGACGGGCCGCCGGGCGTAATCGCCGTGACCTACACGACCGCGACGGGGGCCGTGCCGCCGGCCGCGATGCTCGCCGTCCAGGAACTCGTCGCCCACTGGTTCCGCCAGGTCAAGACGGGGCAAGCGACGGGACAACTCAACGTCCTGGCGGTCACCGGCAGCGGCGGGGCGGGGACGCAGTACCCGTGGTCGCAGTCGGCCGGGACGCGGCTGCCGCCGGCCGTCACGCAGTTGCTCCAGGCGCTGCGCTCGCCGCGGCTCTGAACGCCGCGTGGGCCGGGGAACCGGTTGCGGCGTATCAATGACACAGCGGTTCGGGGGAAGCCTCGCAGGGGGTCGCATGACGTTTCACGACGCGACGACAAGTTTCGAGGCGTGGCTGGGCAGCTTCGGCCCGCTCGACGCGGCCGACCTCGACTTCAAGCACGCCCAAATGCGCGACGCGGCCGACCCGTTCCCGTTCTTCCGCGGCACCTACTACCGCTGGGCGCAACTCTGGCCGAAGGTCTGCGGCGACTTGACCGACTCGCCGAAGGTGCTGGCCGTCGGCGACCTGCACGTCGGGAACTTCGGCACCTGGCGCGACGGCGACGGCCGGCTCTGCTGGGGCGTCAACGACTTCGACGAGGCCGACAACCTCCCCTACGCCAACGACCTGGTGCGGCTCGCGGCGAGCGTGCTGTTCGCCCGCAAGGCGGACGCGGCCGGCGGGCTGAAGGCGGTCAAGTTCAAGCCGGCCTGCGAGGCGATCCTCGCCGGCTACGGCGACACCCTCCGCGCCGGCGGCGACCCGTTCGTGTTGGAGGAGCGGCACGCCGGGCTGCGCGCGCTGGCGATGTCGGCCGACCGCGACCCGGTGGAGTTCTGGCGGAAGCTCACCAAGGTGCTTAATACGCCGGCGGTCGCGCCGCCGAAGGGCGCGCGGGCGGCGTTGACGGCCGACCTGCCCTCGGCCGACCTGACGCCGGAGTTCCGCCGCCGGGGTCAAGTCGGCGTGGGGAGCCTGGGCAAGCCGCGGTTCGTCGCGCTGGCGCAGTGGGGCGGCGGCTGGGTGGCCCGCGACGCCAAGGCGGTGACCCCGCCGGCGACCGCGTGGGCCGCCGGCGACGCGCGGCCGTCGCGCATGGCGGAGGCGGTTAAGGGGGCGAAGCGTTGCCCCGACCCGTTCTACCGCGCGGGGCCGGCGTGGGTCGCCCGCCGGCTGGGGCCGCGCTGCTCGCGCATCGAGTTGGGCGAACTCGGCAGCGCCACCGACGCGACCGAGTTGCTGCGGGCGATGGGGGCGGAGGCGGCGAACGTCCACCTCGGCGGCCGCAACTCCGGGGCGATCGCGGGCGACCTGGCGGGCCGCCCCGCCGGCTGGCTGGCCGACGCCGCCAAGGCGATGGAGGACGCGGTCGCCGCCGACTGGGCCGCCTGGCGTCGCTAACATTCGACTCGGCGGCGTGAGTTTCTTCCAAGCAAGGTGGCGACGCATGTTCTGGCGGCTGTTCTCGACGTACCTGGCCCTGGTCGCGGCGACGGTCGCCGTGGTCGGGGTGCTGCTGCTCTACCGCAACGTCGCCTCCTTCGCCGAACTGGCGGCCGACCTCGCCCCGGCGGTGGTCGGCATCGTGGCGCTGTCGATGGTCCCCGCGTACGTCCTCGCCCGCCGCTTCACGCAGCCGCTCGACGGCCTGGCGCGCGGGGCCGACCGCCTCGCCCACGGCGACTTCGCCCACCGCATCGCCCCGTCGGGCGGCCGCGAGTTCCGGCTGCTCGCCCAGAGCTTCAACGCGATGGGGGCGCGGCTCGCCGCGACCTTCAGCGAACTGGAGCAGGACAAGGAGCAACTCCGCACGATCCTCTCGGGCCTCGCCGAGGGCGTGGTCGCCTTCGACCGCGAGCAGCGCGTGCTCTTCGCCAACGACCGCGCCGCGGCGCTGCTCGACTTCCCGCCCGGCCCGGCGGTCGGCCGCAAGTTGTGGGAGGTGACGCGGCAACTCGCCGTGCAGGAGGCGGCGCGGAAGTGCCTGCGCGGCGGGGGGCCGTACCGCGAGGAGATCGACCTGCCCGGCGACCCCGCGACCTACCTGGCCGTGACCGTCTCCGCGCTGCCGGGGGCCGACGGGCCGGGCGGCGCGAGCGCCGGCGCGGTCATGGTCGTCAACGACGTGTCCGAGATCCGCCGGCTCGAACGCTTACGCCAAGACTTCGTCGCTAACGTGTCGCACGAGCTCAAAACACCGATCGCCAACATCAAGTCGAGCATCGAGGTGCTGCTCGACGGCGCGATCGACGAGCCGGCGACGCGCGGCATGTTCCTCGACGAGATCGACTCGCAAAGTACCCGGCTCGACGCCCTGGTGGCCGACCTCTTGTCGCTGGCGCGGATCGAGTCGGGCGAGGCGACGATGGACTTCGAGGTGGTGGCCGTGGAGGACGCGGTCCACGCCTGCCTGGACCGGCACCGCACCCGCGCCGAGGGCAAGGGCATGACGCTCGACGGCGTGGCACTCCTGGGCTGCCCGCCGGACCTGAGCGTGTGGGCCGACGAGGAGGCGCTGGCGCAGGTGCTCGACAACCTGGTGGACAACGCGATCAAGTACACGCCGGAGAACGGCCGGGTGACGGCGCGGTGGGAGTCGACGGCGCAGCAGGTCTGCTTCGAGGTCGAGGACTCCGGCATCGGCATCCCGCCGCGCGACCTGCCGCGGATCTTCGAGCGCTTCTTCCGGGCGGACCGCGCGCGCAGCCGCGAGATGGGCGGCACGGTGCGCGTGGAGAGCGTCCAGGGCCGCGGCACGACCTTCCGCGTCTGCCAGCCGCGCGCCGAGAGCTGAGGCGGCGGGGGGGGGGTTGTACCGCCCCGAGGCGGGGCGGGGCGGAGAAACCTCGGGGGCCACGCATGCATTATGGGAGGAGGCCTATATGCTCAAGTAA
>JANXTD010000365.1 GCA_025352585.1 Fimbriiglobus sp. | reverse complement strand
GGGCCGTCGCCCAGGGCAGCCGCGCGGACACGGCCCACTCGGCGACGCCGTTGGCCGACGACTCGCGGGCCTCCTCGTTGGCGAGCAGGTCGGTCAGCGGCTTGAGCGCGGGGTGCTGCTCGAGCATCCGCGTCGCGAGGTAGATGCTCAAGAAGTCGTCGAGCGCCGCCTTGGTCTTGCCCTGCAGCGTCAGCCGCACCAGGAAGTCGTCGCCGGCCAAGCGCACGCTCACGGTGAGCCGCCGGACGCCGTGGGTCGCCAGCGTGTCGCCCTCCGGCAGGACGTAGCCGCCGGTCGCGGCGAAGAGCAGCAGCGGCGGCTCGTCGCCCGCGCCGGCCGCCGCCTCGGCCGCGTCGAGCGCCTTGACGAGGTCGGCGGGGGCCGGGCCGGCGGGGCGGCCGAGGAGGTCGCCGAGCAGGTCGGGGGTCGTGGCGTGCGCGCTGGCGTCGCCCAGGTTCGCGCCGTACTTCAGGCCGTGGACCGCGGCCGGCAGCGTGCCGAGGACCGGGCTGGCGGGGCCGGACCCCTCCGCGACGACGGCGACTTCCGGGCCGCGGAAGACGACCAGGCCGCGCCGGCACTGCCGCGCGTCCACGCCGAGCCGGCGCTGCAAGCCCTCGACGTGCGCAGTCAGCCGGCCGCCGGGCGACTTCTCGTAGGCGACGCGGCCCCAGTACGCCGCCGGACGCACCACGAGGACGCCGGTCGCGGTCGCCGGCAGCCGCGCCGCCACCGGCCCCAGGGGCACCAGGGCAACGGGCGGCTTGACGGCGGCCGCGCCGCCGTCGGCGGGCGGGTTCGGGGGCCGGACCGGTTCGGGGTCGGGCCGGTGCCCGCGCGCCAGGAACGCGCCGGCGGCCAGCAGTGCCAAAAGTGCGAAGGCGGCGACGACGCCGAGGGCCGCCGTCGGCACGCGTGACGGCTTCTTGCGAGCGGTGCCGCGCGCGGGCGTCGCGCCGGGCGGCCGGCGGATCGCGCCGGGGGTGCGGCCCGGCGTCCGCACGGGGGTGCGGCCCTGCCCCGGCAGGCTGTCGGAACTCGGCGGGTTGTCGGGGTGCGGGATCGCCTGCGGCCGCGCGTCCGGCGGCGCGGCCCGCACCCGCGCGGAGACCGGGGCCACCGGCGTCGGCGCGGCCGCCGGCGGGCGGACCGGCTTCGGCGCGGCCACGCGCAGCCGCACTTGCGGCCGGGGGGCCGGCGTCAACTCGCCCGGCTCGGCCGGCGTCTCGGCGGCCGCCTCCGCGGGCGAGGGGCCGGCCGCGAACGAGAACGGCTCGAACTCCGGCGCGACCGCCCCGCAGTAGCGTGCTAGCGCCGCCGCCGCCTCGCGGCCCGTCTGGTAGCGGTCGGCCGGCCGCTTCGCCATCAGCCGATCGACGACCTCCACCAGCCCGTGCGGCAGGTCGGGCCGGCCGACGCGCAGGTCCGGCGGGGCGTTCAACTGGTGCTGCAGCAGCCGGTCGATCGGGCTGCCCTCCGGGAACGGCGGCCGGCCGCGCAAGAGGTAGTAGAGCGTGCAGCCGAGGCTGTACAGGTCGGCCCGCGAATCGACCGTGCTCGAGTTCTTCGCCTGCTCCGGCGACATGTAGTCCGGCGTGCCGACGACCGTGCCGTCGCGCGTCAGCTCGGGGGCGTCGGGGTCGTCGTCCTCGCTGAGGCTGCGCACCAGCCCCATGTCGAGCACCTTGACCTGCGCCGTGCCCGTCGTGCCCGGTAGCGCCCGCTCGCCGTACACCAGCAGGTTCGACGGCTTCACGTCGCGGTGGACCAGGCCGCGGTCGTGGGCGTGCTGGAGGCCGAGCGCCGCCTGGCGCATGTACTCGCACGCCTCCTGGTACTGCGGCAACCCGGCGTGCGGCGGGGTGCCGAACTCCTTGACCATCTTCGACAGGTCGATTCCGTCCACGTACTCCATCGCCAGGTAGTAGCGGCCGTTGACCTCGTCGGCCCCGTAGAGCTTGACGACGTTGGGGTGGTCGAGCGACGCCGCCGCGGCCGCCTCCTTCTTGTAGCGGCCCTTGACCGTCTTGTTGGCCATGAGGTGCTGGCGGACGACCTTGAGCGCGACGAGACGGCCGGCGGGGCACTCGACGGCGCGGTAGACCTTGCCCATGCCGCCCTCGCCGACCTTGTCGAGGATGAGGTACGGCCCGAAAATCACCTCGTAGGTGCGGTTGGCCCGCACCTTGCGGTACATGTAAGTCGTGACCAACTCGGCGGCGAACAGCGCGTCGGCGAGCACGACGTCGTCGTCAATGTCCGCGCCGGGGCCGAGGAGGCGTTCGGCCTGCGCGAGTCGGTCGGCGGCGTGGAGTCCGCACCCGCGCAGGGCGGCGAGGAGGTGCGTCGCGGTGTCAGTGTCCATGCCGTCCGGGTCGAGTGGGGCGCGGGGCGGCCCGCGCGGGGGTGGGCGTCGGGGGACATTGTACTTTCCTTTGGCCCGACGCGGGGGAGGAAATCCGCCAAGCCCGGCGGAAGTACCGCGGCACCGCTAACCGAAGTCGTACACGGTGACCGACACGCCGGCCCCGACGAGGTGTTCGCCGATCAGCGGCTCGACTTGCGCCCAATCCCCGCCGGCCAGCCCGCAGCCGATGCGCGGCAGGTGGACCGACGCCCCCAACTCGAGCGCCTTGACGGCGACCTGTTGCAGGCACAGCGCGAGCGCCGGGTAGCGGATCGGCGGCCCGGAGCTGCCCCGCTTGACGCCGCGCTGGCCGACCATGTTGGCGACCCAGACGTGCGGCTCGACCCGGACGAACTGGACCGCCCCCAGCGCGAACCCGCCGGCTTTGCCCGTCGCGGACCAGGCGCGGTACTCGGCCTCCGGCGACGCCCACCGCGCCGAGAGCGCGAGGACGAAGCCCTTGCCCCAGCGGCCGAGGTCATTGCAGACGTGCGCGATGACCTTGACCCCCTTGGCCTGGGGGCACGTCGCGTCGCCCTGAAGGTAGGTGATGGTGGGCATCAGGGAACTCCGGGTTGAGGCTCCGCCGCAGGCAAGTCTTGTTAGCCCGACGCGCGAGCGAGGG
>JANXTD010000361.1 GCA_025352585.1 Fimbriiglobus sp. | reverse complement strand
GCGTGTCGTAGCCGGACGGCCGAGGGGTCGCGGGCGGGACGGGGTCCTGGATCTGGTCGTCGTCCATCGGGCGGGGTCTTTCGCGCACGGAGTACGGGGAGAGTCGGCGTCGGCGGGACCGTAGCATGGTACGCCGGCGGGGGTCGGCGCGGCCGAAGTCGGCACGCGACTCGCAGGGGATTTCCGGCCCGGACTGGACCCCGCACCGCCGCGGGCCGTAATCTGTCTGCGGGGCTTGCGTGCCGCCGCCCGACAGGAGAAGCCCGAAGATGTTCGACTGGGTGACGATCTCGAAGTACGCCGGCGTCGCCGTGACGCTGATCCTGGCCGGCTTCGGGGCACCGATCCCCGAGGAGATCCCCATCGTCACCGCCGGCGCGATGGTCGGCCACGACGCCAACGACGTGAAGACCGACCAGGCGTACGGCGCGCTCGGCGGCGGCCCGGCGTTCTACCTCGCCCCGCCCAACGGCCCCGTCACCAAGTGGTGGGTGATGCTGCCGATCTGCATCGCCGCGGTCGTGATCGGCGACTGCGTCATCTTCCTGGCCGGCCGCTTCGGCGGTGCCCGGCTGCTGAAGTCGTCGTGGGTCCAGCGGCGCATCTTGCCCGCCGAGAGCCGGGCCAAGATCGAGGAGAACTTCCACAAGTACGGCATCATGATCCTGCTGGGGGCGCGGCTCACGCCCGGAATCCGCACGCCGGTCTTCCTGATGGCCGGCATCCTGAAGATGCCGGTCCGCCGCTTCCTCCTGGCCGACATGCTCTACGCGATCCCCGGCGTCAACCTGCTCTTCTGGCTGTCGTACTGGTTCACCGACCAGTTCGTCGAGGCGATCCAGGCGGTCGACCGGCACCGGCCGATGATCGTGGTGGCGATCCTCTCCGCGGTGATCGGCCTGCTGCTGTACAAGTTCGCCACGTCGCGCAAGTACTCGACCGGCGACATGGCCGAGATCCCGACTATCGTGAAGCCGGTGGGCGCGGTGACGCAGGCCGTCGAGCAGACGATCGAGAAGGGCGTCGCCAAGACGATCAAGACGACGGCCGCGGTCGTGGAGAAGGTGACGCACCCGCACGGCCGCGCGCCGAAGGTCGAAGCCCCGCCGCCGCAAGTGCCGGGGTGAGCAATCGGGTGTCGGGTGTCGGGTTCGGGGTGTCGCAGAGCGTTGCGGTGAGCCACCTCGTCACGAAGACTTCGGTTAGTCGTCGTCGTCGTTGGCCTGCCGCGCCGGGGTGCGGCGGACCTCGCCGAAAGTCATGAACACGGCGTTCCGACCGTCCGGCCCCCGGTAGACCCCTTCCGCCTTGCAGAGGTGGACGGCCAACGCGGCCAGCCGCCACGCCTCGGCCTCCGGGACGGTCGATTTCGCCTGCGTCAACAGGGTCAGCTTGTGCTCTTGGCCGAACCGCCGCACCTGCTCCGCGTCCCGCTTGAGCTTGTCGTCAATCGTCGTGTTGGCCCACGCCCACATCCAAGTGCTGTCGTCCGCGAACCAGGAGCCGACGATCTGGGCCGGCATCACGGCCTTGCCCCGAACCGGGTCGGTGAATGTCAGGACGCCGGTGCCTTGTTGCATGTCCCAGCGGGCGTACTTTTCCATACTCCATCGGGCCATGTGGCCGTTTTGCTTGACTGTCAACTCGGCCAGACTCTTGTCCAACAACGCTTCAAATTCAGCCTCGGCCATCGGGCCTTGCTTAGTCGTCGGCGGGGAACTCGGCGGGGATTTGGCCGGCGCGGAGGCCGGACGACAAGAGAGGGCCGGCACCATGGCCGCAGTCGCGATGATGGCCCCGACGACGCAACGGCAACGGTTCAGCATCGGACACGACTTTCGCAGGGCACAAAGTGGGCCGGCACCAATGGCGTCGGAGTCAGCCGTGTACCGTAGTACCTACCGACGCCACACGTTGACGCAAAGTCCCCGGAACGTCTGAGTTCCGGACGCGCACATTACCGGCACGCCGAATCGGTGCTGCGACACCCCCAAACCCGACACCCGACACCCGATCTCGCTCACCCCACCCGCCACGTCGTGCCGCCGGGGCGGTCTTCCAGCGTCACCTTCAGCTCGGATAGGCGTTGGCGGATCACGTCGGTCTGGGCGAACAGCCCCTGCTTCACCGCGTCGCCCTTCGGGAGTGGCTTGGCCATCAGCCGCAGGTTGCCGCGCAGGTCGAGCAGCAGTTGCATCAGCCCGGCGACGAGTTCGTCCCCGCCGGCGAGCTTGACTTCGGGGACGGCGAACGTCAGCCCCAACACGCCGGCGATCTCCTTGACCAGCACCGCGCCCTCGACGAACTCGGCCTTCGCCGAAGCGTCGGCGGTCGCGGGGTCTTCGAGCTTGGCGGTGTCGGTCAGCCGGTTCTGCCGCGTGACCAACTCGAACAACACGCCCAGGGCCGCGGCGGTGTTGAAGTCCTCGTCCATCGCGTCGCGGAAGCGGCGGTGGAACTCGGCGTGGTCCGCCGACGCGAACGACCGCTCGCCGGCGGTCGTGGGCGCGTCGAGGTCGGCGTACTTCGCCTTCGTCACGAGTTTGTAGCGCTCGACGAAGCGCGGAAAGGTGTCGTAGGCGCGGTTCGAGTTCAGCAGGTTTTCGGGGATCGGCGTCGCGGAGTTGTGCCAATCCCAGACGCCCAGGTCGATCGGGCTGCGGTAGTGCGTGCCCAGCGTAAAGAAGCGCAGGGCGTCGCCGGTCATCCGTTTCAGGGCGTCGGCGACGTTGAGCACGTTGCCGATACTGCCGGCCATCTTGGCGTCGTTGCCGTCCTTGTCCTTGAGCTTCAAGAGGCCGTTGTGCATCCAGACCTTGGCGAACGGCTTGCCGGTCCAACTCTCCGATTGGGCCAGTTCGTTCTCGTGGTGCGGGAAGCGCAGGTCGAGGCCGCCGCCGTGGATGTCGAGGGTGTCGCCGAGGAGCTTCACGGCCATGCAGGTACACTCGATGTGCCAGCCGGGCCGGCCGGGGCCGTAGGGCGAGGCGTACTGCACCTCGTCCGGCTCGCCCGGCTTGGCCGCCTTCCAGAGGGCGAAGTCGCTCGCGCTGCGCTTTTTGCCGCCGGCCTCGGTACCCTGTTCGAGGGCACTCGGGTCGAAGCCGCAGAGCTTGCCGTAGTCGCGGTCTTGGCCCACGTCGAAGTACACGTCCCCCTCGGCGACGTAGGCGAGGCCCTTGGCGATCAGCGCGTCGATGACCTCGATCATGCCGCCGATGTGCTGCGTCGCGCGAGGGAAGTGATCGACCCCCGTGACGTTGAGGCTTTGCAGGCAGGCGAGGTAGTCTTGCGTCATCCGTTCGGCGAGTTCCGGCACGGTCGTCTTCAACTGCCCGGCGCGCTCGATGAGCTTGTCGTCCACGTCGGTGATGTTGACGACCCACGTCACCTTGTAGCCGAGGTAGGTGAGGTAGCGCTTGACGGTGTCGAAGACGACGGGGCCGACCATGTGGCCGATGTGCGCCGGCTTGTAGACGGTCGGGCCGCAGACGTACATGGTGACGGCCTCGCCGGGGGCCTTGGGGAACGGCTCCTTCTTGAGGCTGAGGCTCGAGTAGACTTGCAACTGGGC
>JANXTD010000360.1 GCA_025352585.1 Fimbriiglobus sp. | reverse complement strand
TGTCGTCGGCGATGCGCCGGGCGGTCGCCACCGCCGCGCCGGTCGCGCGGCGGTGTGGCGTGCCGCACACCATCGAGGCGGGCTTCCACGAGCGGCGCGTCGGCGACTTCTGCGGCCGCGCCTTCGCCGAAGTCGAGGTGCCGTGGCACGACACCGTCGCGCACTGGACGGCCGGCGACACCGGCTTCACGACCGCCTGTGCGGAGAGTTACGACGACCTGCGCACGCGGCTCCTCGACGCCTGGCACCGCACAGTCGCGGCCCACGCTGGGGCGCGACTCGTGATCGTCGCCCACGGTATTGTTTGCAAGGTGTTGCTGCTCGAACTCCTGCCCGGCCACGGCCCGACGGCGTGGGCGAAGCTGGGGCGGGTGCCCAACGTCGCCGTGTCGTGCCTGCGGCCGACGCCGATCGGGTACGAAGCCGGGCCGCTCTTGGCGGTCCCGGAGTCGGTGTTGCGGCTCAACGGCGGCCTGGCGACGGGGCTGGGGCCGGTCGCGGCGCGGCCGACCGTGTGAGTGGGTAAGCGGGGCGAACTCCAGGCCGTTTTCGCGGCGCAAGCTCCTCACATCTCGGCCGTTCGCGTGAAGTGGCGCAACCGTCGCGACCGATACTTTTCGCTAGCAGGCCCGACGGACCTGACGCCACGCCCGGCGGGGGACCGGTTGACACCGGGGCCGGGTACAACGCGTCGAGGGGCGGTCCGGTTCTTGCTGGGAGAGGCTTCATGACGACTCAGGAATCGCCGACGATGCCGATGACCGAGACCGACGCCCTGCGCCAGCAACTGCTGCAAGCCCAGCGGCTCAGCAGCGTCGGCGAACTCGCGTCGAGCGTCGCCCACGAGTTCAACAACATCCTCACCACGATCATCAACTACGCCAAGATGGGCAGCCGCGGCCAGACCTCCGCAGCCCAGGTGCAAGCCTTCGAGAAGATCCTCCGCGGCGGCCAGCGCGCCGCCGGCATCGTCAACAGTATGCTCGGCTTCGCCCGCAATAACTCGACCGACCGCGAGTTGACCGACCTCGTCGCCATCGTCGAGGAGGTTTTGATCCTCACCGAGAAGGATCTGGGCAAGCACCGCATCCAGATCGAGAAGCGCTTCGAGGGCCGGCCGTCGGCCGTCGTCGTGCCGGGGCAGATCGAGCAGATCATCGTCAACCTCGTGATCAACGCCCGCCAGTCGATGCTGCACGGTGGCCGGTTGCGCCTCGAAGTCCGCGAGAGCAATGACGGCGAGACGGTCGAGGTCAAGGTCGCCGACACCGGCGCGGGGATCGCCCCGGAGAACCTGCGGCAAATCTTCGAGCCGTTTTTCACGACCAAGCTGCCCGACGAGAACGGCCACGGCGGCACCGGTCTGGGGCTGAGTGTCTGCCGGCAGATCATCGAGCAGCACCACGGCCGCATCCGCGTCGAGAGCGTCGTGGGCAAAGGCTCGGCGTTCATCGTCAAGCTGCCGAAGCGGTTGACCGAAGACCACCTGACGATGTGACGTGAGGGCGTCACGGGTTTCGTAGGGGTGCCCCTTGTGGGTACCCGGCGTGCGCTTCCCGACCAGGTCAGCGAGCGCAGGCGTGGGCGGCCACAAGGGCACGCCCCTACGAAAGCTACTCGTTCGGCAGCGTGAACAGCCCCGTGTAGACCGTCGCGGCCCACAGCAGCGTGAACACCACGGCGAGCGGGACGTGCAGCCGGCGGCGGCGGGTCGCGCCGCTCCAGAGCATCAGCGGCAGCAGCAGCGCCGACGGCACCGCAAACACGAGGTGGACCCGCAACGCCGCCTTCGCCTCGGGGCTGAACGACGCGCTCACGTCGGTGCCGAGCCTCAGCAGCAACTCGAAGCCGAGGACCGTCGTCATCGTTAATACGAAGAAGGCGAAGTTGAGCCGGCCGTGCAGTCGCCGGTGGCCGGTGGCGATGGCCACGATCGCCGCGGCGAACAGGACCGTGACCACGCTCACGAGGACTTTGAGCGTCAGCAGAATTTCGGGGCCGGTGGGCATGGAGCCAGTATAGCCGCGCGGGTCAAACCCCCGGCGGCAGGGCCAGGCGTTCGCCGTAAGTCGCCCGCAAGTTGGCCGGCGTAAACACTTCGACCGTCGGCCCCGCGGCGACCTTCCGCACGTTGAGCAGCGTCACCCAGTCGAAGTACTCCGCGACCGTCGAGAGGTCGTGGTGGACCACTAGCACCGTCCGGCCGTTGGCCCGCAACTCACGCAGGATGTCGATGATTGCCGCCTCGGTAATCGCATCGACGCCCTGGAACGGCTCGTCCATGAAGGTCACCGGGGCTTCTTGCACGAGTGCCCGCGCCAGGAAGACGCGCTGCTGCTGGCCGCCGGAGAGTTCGCGGATTTGCCGCCGCGCCAGGTCGGCCATGCCGACTTTCGCCAGGGCGACGTAGGCCGCCTCGCGTTCGAGTTCCCCCGGCCGCCGCAACCAGCCGATCCGGCCGTAGGTGCCCATCAGCACCACGTCGAACGCGGTCGTCGGGAAGTCCCAATCGACCGAGCCGCGTTGCGGGACGTACGCCACCGAACGCTTGTTCGCCTGGTACGGCTGGCCGTGGATCAGTACCCGGCCGCTGACCGGCGTGACGAGGCCGAGCATCGCCTTGATCAGCGTCGTCTTGCCCGCGCCGTTGGGGCCGACCACGCCCATCAGCACCCCCGACGGGATGACGAGGTCGATGTCCCAGAGGACCGGCTTCTCGCGGTAGGCGACCGTCAGGTCGTGGACCTGGACCGCGTGCATGTGCGTAACCGACGGCAAGGCGCTCATGGCTGGAGGTACTTCACAATTGTGTCGATGTTGTGCCGCACCATGCCGACGTAGGTCACCCCCGGCGTCCCGGCCACGCCCAGCGAGTCGGAGTACAAGGCGTCGTCGCCGACGACGAGCTTAACCGCGCCGAGCTTCGGGTACTTCGCCTTCACGTCGTCGAGCACCTTTTCCAGCCCGCGCGTCGGCACCGAAGTCTCCGTGAAGATCGCCTTGATGCCGCGCTCGCCGATGAGATTCACGAGTGCCTCGGTGTCGCGCGAACTCGTCGCCGACGCGGTGCTCACCCCTTGCAAGCCGTGGACTTCGAGGCCGTAGGCCTTCGAGAAATAGACGAAGGCGTCGTGCGACGTGATCAGCACCGGCTTCGCCCCCAGGGCCACCGTCAACTTCGCCGCCTTGGCCCGCACTTCGGCGTCGAGGGCTGCGAGTTCGGCCAGGTACCGCGTCGCGTTCACCCGGTAAGCCACGGCGTGGGCGGGGTCGCTGGTCGTGAGTTCGTCGCGGACCGTCTCCACGCAGGTCATCCAAAGCTTCACGTCGAACCAGATGTGCGGATCCTCCGCGCCGCCATCGACCTTCAGGACTTGAGTCGCGTGGTCGAGCTTCGCGGCGACCGTCGCGGCGCGCTGATAAGGTACCGTGCGGCCTTCGAGTTGCGACGCCATCTTGCCTTCGAGGTGCAGGCCGTTCGAGAGGACCAGGTGCGCCCCCGCGAACGTCTCCGTGTCGGCACTCGTCGGCAAGTAGTTGTGCGGGTCGGTCCCCGCCGGCATCAGCGTCGTGACGGCGACGTACTCGCCGCCGACGTTGCGCACGGCGTCGGCGATGATGCTCGTCGTGGCGACGACTCGGAGCGGCCCCGCGCCAACCGGCCCCGGCCCCTCGGACTCGCGGCAGCCACTCAGGCCCACTGCCAGACAACAGGCTAGGATTGTGAACGAAGGCCAGGGCAAGCGGAGGGTCATGATGGGGTCACCCGAATGAAATCTTCACACGGCATAGTGTAGGCTAACAAACTCAATTAGGCACGGCGAAACTGCCGGAGTCTGCTTGGCACTCCCTGCGACCGGCGTATCTTGATGTTAGCTCTTTGCACCCCCGACACGCCCGGCTGACAGGTCCGCTTGATGACGCCCGCGAAAAAGAACGTCCTGGTCGTCGGCAAGGGCGGTCGCGAACACGCCATCGTCTGGAAGCTCGCGCAGTCGCCCACCGCCGGACGCATTTACTGTGCCCCCGGCAACGCCGGCACCGCCCAGTCCGCGACGAACGTGAGTTTCGACGGCACCGACTTCGAGCGGATGACGCGGTTCTGCCTCAAGGAGAACGTCCACCTCGTGGTGATCGGCCCCGAAGACGCCCTCGCCCTGGGCCTCTCGGACTACCTGCGTCAACGCGGCGTCAAAGTCTTCGGCCCCACCAAGGACGCCGCCCGCATCGAGTCGAGCAAGGTCTACGCGAAGAACCTGATGCGCCACGCCGACGTGCCGACCGCCGACTACCGCGTGTTCGACCACCCCGAGGCGGCGCGGACTTACGTCGATACGCGCGACTACCCCGTCGTCGTGAAAGCCGACGGTTTGGCGGCCGGCAAGGGCGTGATCGTCTGCAAGGACAACCCCGAGGCCCGCAAGGCGGTCGAACGCATCATGGTCCGTGAGGAGTTCGGCCAAGCTGTCGGCCGGCAGGTCGTCATCGAAAAGCGGCTCGAAGGCGAGGAGGTTTCGATCCTCGGCTTCGTCAGCGGCCGGAGTATTCTCCTGATGCCGCCGTGCCAGGACCACAAGGCCGTGAACGACGGCGACCAGGGGCCGAACACCGGCGGCATGGGGACGTACTGCCCCGCGCCGGTCGGCACGCCGGAGGTGATGGCGCGGGCCGAGGAGACGGTGTTCGTGCCGATCGTTCACGCGATGAAGCGGAGCCGCAACCCCTTCAACGGCATGCTCTTCGCCGGGCTGATGCTCACCAATCAGGGCCACCGCGTGCTGGAGTTCAACGCCCGCTTCGGCGACCCCGAGACGCAAGTGATCCTGATGCGGATGAAGGGCGACTTCCTCGAACTGCTCGACGCCGTGGCCGACGAACGCCTCGACGAGTTGCCGGACGACTTCCTGACCTTCGACCCGCGCCCGGCGGTCTGCGTGGTGATGTGCGCCGGCGGCTACCCCGGCAAGTACGACGGCGGCAAAATGATTCTGGGGATCGAAAAAGCCGACGCCTTGCCCGGCGTGAAGGTCTTTCACGCCGGCACCAAGGTCAACGGCGACCGCGTCGTCACCGACGGCGGCCGCGTCCTCGGCGTGACGGCGTTGGGCGACACCCTCGCCGACGCCAAGGCCCGCGCCTACGAAGCCGTGAAACTGATCCAGTTCCCCGGCGCGCACTACCGAACCGACATCGCCGACAAGGCGTTGCGTGCCGTCAAAGAAGCGAAACCGGCCGAGGCGACACCGAAGAAGGCCCCTTCGACGACGACGCAAAACATCCGCGACTACGGCACGAAGTCGAAGCCGGTTTAAGGCGAGCCGGAAGCGTCAGCCCGGAGTCAGGATGCCCAGACTCCGGGCGCTGACGCCTGACAGTTTAGCGGATCTCTGCCCTTGACAACTCGTAGCGGAGGATGATGTGGAAGCGGGTCCAGCCGCGCCACAGCGTCTGCCACCCCGGCGGGTGCTTCTTCGGGTTCTTCATGTACCCGCCGGCCCGCGCCAGCTCCACCCAGAACTCCGCCACCGTGTACGACGCCACCCGCCCCGCCTGCATCCGACTCAGGACCTCCACCCACGCCCGCGGCACCACCGACTCCGCCGGCAGCCCCGCCAACGCCGGCACCCGCGCCGACAGCCGCAGGTTCAGCATCGCCACCGTGGTCACGCTCAGCACCGCCACCAGCGCCGCCATCTTCCCGACGCTCTGCACCTGGCAGCCCTCCACCGACGCCCCGCCCTTCTGCACCTTGTGGAACTCCTCGACCCGCATCCGGCACGAGTACCACCGGGCCACCCGCTCGACCTCCGCCGGCGTCCCGGCCGGCTCGTTGGTCCGCACGATCCACTCCAACGCCCCCGCGCCCTCGGCCGCGTCGGCCTCCCACACCCGCACCGCCGTCACCGCCACCGGCTCCCGCCGCGACTCGCCCTTGCGCACGTGCGGCGGCCGCACCGCCGTCGCCAGCGCCGCCCCGG
>JANXTD010000344.1 GCA_025352585.1 Fimbriiglobus sp. | reverse complement strand
GGCCTGCCGGCCAACCGCATCGTCGCCGAGGAGTACGGCCGTTTGCCGGCGCGACCGACGGACGACCCACCCCGCCCGGACGACGCGCCGCGGACCCGGTTCGGGTACTTCGGTCAAATCAACGCCTTCAAGGGCGTCGATGTGTTGCTGCGGGCGGTCCTGCACCTCGCGGCGTCGCCGGGCGGGTTGCCGGCGGGGTTCGAGTTGCACCTGCACGGGGCCAACCTCGAACTCCAGCCGGCCCCGTTCCGCGCGCTGTACCGCCGCCTCCTCGACGCCTGCCGGCCGCTCGGGGTCGTGACCGACCGCGGGCCGTACACGCAAAGTCAGTCGGCCGGGCTGGTCGCCGCGGTCGATTGGGTGGTGGTGCCGTCGGTCTGGTGGGAGAACTCGCCGCTGGTGATCCAGGAGGCGTTCGCCCACGGCCGGCCGGTGATTTGCAGCGACATCGGCGGGATGCGCGAGAAGGTCGCCGACGGCACCGACGGCCTGCACTTCCGCGCCGCCGACCCCGCCGACCTGGCGCGAGTTGTGGCGTCCGCGGCCACGACGCCGGGGCTGTGGGACCGCCTCCGGGCCAACGTGAAACCGCCGTACCCGATGTCCGACCACCTCAACCGGCTGCTCAAAATCTACCGACCGTCATGACTCGCCGGTCATCACTCTGAGATCCGCGAGAGCCTGTTCGTGGCGTGTGATCGCCTGCTGAAGTGGTGTTCGGAGCGACTCCAAGCTGGCCCGGACGGCCGGGGCGAGGGCTTCGAGTCCGTTCAGGTGCCCCGCAAGCTCGTTGAGGAGTTGCTGCTGCCGGCCGCGGAACTTCAGGGCGATCGCCGCCTGCTCCGACGGCGCGACGGCGGTCGCCGGGTCGAAGCGGTACGCGGCGATGACCGCGTCGCGCCAGGCTACGACGCTGGCCGTCAGCACGTCGCCGAAGCCGTACACCTCGCGCACCGCCTCGGGTGTCACGTCGGCCGCGGTCAGAATACCGTGGCTCGCGAGCGCCTGCTTGCGCCCGGCACCGAGTTTCGGGATCACGGCGTCGGCGACCGGGTGCAGCCGCAAGTGCCGCGACCGCCCGGCCACCTCCGCGAGCGCCGTGACCCGGACCAACTCGCGGCGATGCTCCGGCGCCAAACCGTGGATCTGATCGACACCTGACGAGATTAGTGTTGCGAAGTCGGCACGTTTTGTACGGTACGTCCGTGTCAGGGCTGACCACGCTTGTTCCTCGGTAGTCAGGGCTAGCTCGGCGTCCCGCACGGCCTGGTTCCGCGCGGCCGACTCAGCGTCGAGCCTCGCCTGGTACGCAGAATATGCGCCGCGGACGACGCGCTCCCCGCGGTGCCTGACGGTGAGGGTAAGCCGCTCCGCCGCGACGACCGCGTCCCTCGCCTCAGACTTGGTCTGCTGGACTGACGTCTCGAGCCGTTGGCAAACTCCTTGCCGCCGATCCCGGAGTGCGGCGACTTGGTGCCGGGCTGCTGTGAAGGGGTAGAGGGCGACGTAGACGCAGAGCCAAAACCCGAACACGGCCGACACCGCGCTCCCGAATAGTAAGAAGCCTCGATGAATGAGTCCGAGCGGCATCGACGCGATGCCCAGTAGGGTTGCGGCCGCCAACACACTCGCGACGACGAGCCTCCCGCGGCGTTCGCGATCGACGGCTTCCCGCGCGGCCCGGTACTCGGCTTCGAGATCGGCTTCGAGAGAGTCAAACTGCTTCTGGAGCTTCCGGAGTCTGAACTGCTCCCGGTCAACCGCCAGACGCTTTTCGCTCGCCTCGGCGGTTAGTCGCTCCCGCGTCTCGGACACGAGCAGCTCCGTGAGGGAGAACCACACCGACTTCAGTTGAGCGAATTCGGCCGGTAGTGCCCTGCCGGCGGGAAGAACTTGCGTCGAATATTCCCTTCGGTCGTAGGGAAATTCGTCGGCCCGCGCCGCCTCCAGCCGCTTCAGCGCGGCGAGCAGCGCCGCCTCATCGACGGCGAACGTGCCGACGCCGCCGGCGACGCCGAAGTAGTACTCGGGGCCG
>JANXTD010000309.1 GCA_025352585.1 Fimbriiglobus sp. | reverse complement strand
CGCCTGCCTTATTGCCCCCTACTCGCCCCGCCATCGACCCCCGCCCCGCCGGGAAGCCCTGGAGCTACCGCGAGGCGGCCGACGCCCTCGGCGTTTGCTCGGTGACCATCGCCCGCGCCGCCCGCAGCGGTCGCGTCAAGTCGTTCAAGCTCGGCCGGCGCGTCCTGATCGCGGACGCCGAACTCCGCCGGCTCCAAGTCGAAGGCTTCTAACCCCACCCCACCAAACGACGCAACCCGGCCGCTGCCAGGCATACCGGGTTGCGCCTCGGAGACTCGACCGATGCATGATACCCCACTGCGCCCCGTCACGCGAAGCGAACCGTGCCCGGTCTGCACCCGCGGCGACTGGTGCTCCCGCTCCCAAGACGGCGGGCTAACGATCTGCATGCGCCACGACCGCGGCGACGGCACCGCCGACCCGGAGTTTACCTACCGCCGCCCGACCCGCAACGGCGGGCACGCCTGGGCCAGGGGCGGTGTCCACATCGGCGGCAAGGGCGACCCCGCGACGGGGGAGTCCGCCGGGGCCGACTGGCTCCGCATGGCCGCCGAACACGCGGCGCACTTGGACGGGCCGGCCCGGCGCGGGCTGGCCGAACAACTCGGCCTGCCGGCGGACGCGCTCGACCCCTTCCCACTCGTCGGCCGCCGCGGCGAGCGTTACACGACTTGGCCGGAGTGCGACGCCGCCGGCACCGTCGTCGGCCTGATCCGCCGCAACAACCTCACGGGCGAGAAGCAGGCCGCGAAGGGCTGCCGCCGCGGCCTCTGCCTGCCGGCCGGCTGGTCGGCGCGTCCGGGGCCAGTCTACTGCGTCGAGGGGCCGACCGACACCGCCGCGATGACCGCCGCCGGGCTGGCGTGCGTCGGCCGGCCGTCGAACGCCGGCGGCTTCGAGTTGCTCGCCGAACTCCTGCGTGCTCAGGCCCCCGGTCGGCCCGTCGTGGTCGTCGGCGAGAACGACGCGAAGCCCGACGGCGGGCACCCAGGGGCCGCCTGCGAAGCGCTAGCCGGCCGGCTCGCCGTGGCCCTCGGCCGCGCCGTCGCGTTCGCGTACCCGCCCGCCGGGGCGAAGGACGTGCGGGCGTGGCTGACCGACCCCGGCCGCGGGGCCGACGGCTGGCCCGATCGCGGGGCGCAACTCGCCCGGCACCTCGCCGCGGGCAAGACGGAGTGCCCGGCCGCGGCCCCGCCCGGCAAGGGTCCGGCCGCCCGGCGGCCGGTGCCCGAGTACCGGCCGTTCCCGGTCGAAGCACTCGCGCCGGTGATGCGCGAGTACGTCGCCCAACTCGCCGCGTCGATTCCGGCCGACCCCGCCTTCGCCGCGCTGCCGGCACTCGTCATCGCCGGGGCCGCGGCCGGGGCCGCGATCGCCGTCTCCCCCAAGCGCAAGTTCGTCGAGGTGCCCGCCTTCTGGGCCTGCGTCGTCGGCGACAGCGGCACCGGCAAAAGCCCGTCCGCCCGCCCGACCGAGAAGCTGGCCTTCAACATCGACACGCGCATGCGGCTGCGTTACGAGGCCGAGGTCGCCAACTACCTCCGGGCGGTCGAGGAGCAGCGTACCCAGCAGGGACAGGACGCGCCGGACGGCGAGGACGCGCCGGCCCCGGCCGCCCGGCCGACGCGCCCCGCCCGCGAACACTTCGCGCTGATCGACTGCACCATCGAGCGGTTGGCGGAAGTGCTGTCCCACTCCCGGCGCGGCGTCGTCATGGTCCGCGACGAGTTGGACGGCTGGTTCTCGTCGTTCACGCGCTACAAGGGCAAGGGGGGCGGCTCGGACGTGCCGAACTGGCTGAGCCTGTACGACGCCGGCCCGCTGCGGGTCCACCGCCGCACCGGCGAGCCGCGGGACATCGAGGTGGACGGGTCGTTCGTCGCCGTGAGCGGCGGCATCCAGCCGGACATCCTGCGGGCAGTCTTGAGCGACCCGGCTTACGTCGCCTCGGGGCTGGCCGCGCGGGTGATGTTCGCGTCGCACCCCAAGGCCGTGCCGCGGTGGAGCGAGGCCGAGTTGTCGCCGGAAGCCGAGCGGCGCTTCGCCGAGGCGCTCGACTTCCTGCGGGACATCCCCTTCGTCCCCGCCAGCGGGCCGACGGTCGTGAGGCTGTCGCCGGACGCCAAGCGGCGGTTCGTGGCCATGAACAACGAGTTCGCCGAGAAGGCCGAGGGGTTGGACGGCGGGCCGATGTCGGCCGTGCTGCCGAAGGCGGTCCGCTTCGCGCTGCGGCTCGCACTCATCGACCACCTCTTGCGGCACGCGGACGCCAACAGCGACCCGACAGCGACGGCCGTCTCCGACGCCTCGATGGAGTCCGGGGAGACGCTGGCCCGGTGGCTCGCCCACGAGGCGGAGCGGGTCTACGCCGTGTGCGCCGAAGAACCGGGCGACCGGGACGCCCGCACACTCATCGATTGGGTCCGCCGCCGGCACCCCGGCGGGGTCACCGCGCGGCAAGTGCAGCGGAGCCTCAACAGGTACAGCACGGCCGCGCTGGCCGAGGCGGCGCTCAACGAGTTGGTGCGGGCGGGCATGGGGGCGTGGTCCGAGCGGCGGCCCGGCCCGCAGGGCGGGGCACCGTCCCGAGTCTTCAGCCCCGCGGAGCCGTCCGCCGACGCAACCCCCGCCGACACCGACAGAGAACCCGAGAACTTCGAGGAAAGCGAAGTTTCGTCGGTTCCGTCAGCGTCGGTGAAGGCCGACCGGCCGAGGCGGCGGTACGCCCCCGACGACACGCCCCACGAGGCCCGCAACGGCACGGTGGGGGGCGGCGTATGACTGCCACGGAACTCCTCCGCCGGCTCGCCGCGGCCGGGTGCCGGCCG
>JANXTD010000368.1 GCA_025352585.1 Fimbriiglobus sp. | reverse complement strand
GTGCGCAAGCTGGCGGGCGCGGAGTTGAAGCAGCGGGTCTGCGAATACTTCGGCTGCGACCCGACGCCCGATCTACAACAGGCAGCTTGATCCTGCACTAGTAGCCGCGGACCGAATCGGTCTTCCGTCGCCGCCGAGATTTCCCTATCTCTCCACGCCGTTACCCACGTTACCGGGGGATCGCCGTGGCACGCGTCGTCATGACCGAACGTCAACACGAACTCCTCTCGGAGATGACCGCCTCGCGGAGGTCGTCGCAAGGGTTGGCCCTCCGGGCCGCGATCATCCTCCGCGCGTTCGGCCGCGAGCGCAACGACGCCATCGCCGTGCGCCTCGGGTGCGAGCGGCACACCGTCGGCACCTGGCGGCGACGCTGGGCGGCCCACTTCGACCGACTCGTCCACGCCGAGTGCCTCGGCCGGCCGGGCGAACTCCGCCGCGCCATCGGAGCCGCCCTCGGCGACGCCCCGCGGCCCGGGCGGCGGTGCCGGATCACCCCCGAGCAGGTCGCCTTGATCCTCGCGGTGGCCTGCGAGCCGCCCGAAAAGTCGGGCGTCCCCCGGTCGCATTGGACGCACGCCAGCCTGGCCGACGAGGTCAAGGCCCGCGGCATCCTGGCCGACATCTCCGCCCGCCACGTCGGGCGTTTTTTAAAAGACGGCGGCCCTCCGGCCGCACCGCAGCGCGTACTGGCTCAACGCCAAGGATAAGAACGCCCCCGAGTTCCGGCGGCAGGTCCGGGACGTGTGCGACACGTACGCGAAGGCACCGGAGCGCCTGAGGACGCAAGGGATTCGCACGATCTGCGTCGACGAGAAGACCGGCATGCAGGCCGTCGAGCGGGCGGCCGAGACGTTGCCCATGAGGCCGGGCCGGGTCGAACGCCGCGAGCACGAGTACGTCCGCCACGGCACGCAATGCCTGACCGCGAACTTCGAGGTGGCGACGGGCCGGGTGATCTCGCCGACCGTCGAGGCGACGCGGACGGAGGCCGACTTCGCCAAGCACGTCGGGCGGACGATCGCGACGGATCCCGATGCGGGTCGGATCTTCGTGGCCGATAACTTGACGACGCACTGCTCGGCGACGCTGGTGGTTCTGATCGCGACGCTGGTGGCCATCCCGGTCGAGACGCTGGGGGCGAAAGGGGTGTCGGGCGTGCTGAAATCGGTGGCGAGTCGGCGGGCGTTCCTGACCGACCCAGGCCGGCGGATTCGGTTCGCGTTCACGCCGAAGCACACGTCGTGGCTGAACCAGGTGGAGATCTGGTTCGGCGGGTTGGCGGGCGGGCTGTTGCGGCGAGGGAACTTCCGGTCCGTGGCCGACTTGCGGGCGCAGGTGTTGAACTTCGTGGCGTACCACAACCGCCTGCGGGCCAAGCCTTACCAGTGGACGTACACGGGCCGGCCGAAAGTCGGGTGAAGCCAGGCAACTTCCCGGCCCTACGGAACCGCCTTTCGGTCCGGGGCTACTAGCCTTTCGCCGGCCGCTGGCACTGGGGGCAGAAGTGCGACGACCGGCCGGCCACGCGGACCCGCTCGACCGGCACGGCACACGTGAGGCACGGCTCGCCGGTCCGGCCGTAGACGCGGAACTCGCGCTGGAAGCCGCCCTTCAAGCCCGACCCGCCGACGTAGTCGCGGATCGTCGAGCCGCGCGCCGCGATGGCGCGGGTCAGCACCGCCGCGATCGCCTCGCGCAGGCGGTCCACCTGCGGCCTCGTCAACTGCGCGCCGCGCGTCTCGGGGTGCAGCCCCGCGCGGTGCAGCGCCTCGTCGGCGTAGATGTTGCCGACCCCCGCCACGAGCGACTGGTCGAGCAAGAGCGCCTTGAGCGTGCGCGTCGTGCCGGTGACGGCGGCGTGGAAACTCGCGCGCGGGATGTCGAACGGCTCCGGGCCGAGCTTGGCGTCGAGGCCGGCCATCGCCGTCGCCTCGTCGGGCACGAGTTCGACGCTGCCGAAGCGGCGCACGTCGCGGAAGCGCAACTCGACGAGGCCGCTGAGCGTGAAGACGACGTGCAGGTGGTCGGGCCGCAGCGCGAGCGTCGGCACGGCGGTGAACTGGCCGGTCATGCCGAGGTGCACCACCAGCCTCGCGCCGCCGGACAGGTCGAGCAGAATCCACTTGCCGCGCCGGCGGATCGACTCGACCGTGACGCCGACGAGTCGCCCCGGCCAGGCGGCGTCCCACGGCCGCCGCAGCCGGCGCTCGCCGACCTCGACGCCGAG
>JANXTD010000260.1 GCA_025352585.1 Fimbriiglobus sp. | reverse complement strand
AACTGCTCGACTTGCGCGACTACGCCCCCGGCGACCCGCCCAAGATGATCGCCTGGAAGGCGTCGGCCCGGCGGGGCACCCTGATCACGCGCGTCATCGAGAGCGACGTGCCGGTGCGCTGCGTGGTCTTCGTGGACGCCTCGGACGCCGCGCGGCTCGGGCCGCCGGGGCGTAGCCCGGTCGCCCGCTTCGCCGGGGTCGCCGCCGCGGTCGTGCAGGCGGCCGCGGCCAACCGCGACCTCGTCGGCCTCGCGGTCGTGACCGACGCGGCGACCCATGTCACCCCGCCGGCGCGGACGAAGGTTCACGTCCTCAAGCTGCTGCACGCCCTGACCGCCGCCGCCGCCGAACTGCCGACGCCGCTCGACCTCGACGCCGAGGTGACCGCGCGGCACGCCCTGCCGGTCGCGCAGGAACTCTACCCGGAGCGGCTGGAGCGTCACGTCAACGCGCTGCCGTTCGGCCTCTTCTGGATGCCGCTGTCCGACTCGCGCTGGCTGCTGGTGGTCGTCGCGCTGCTGTTCGCGCCGCTGCTGTTCCTGAGCGCGACGGCCATCGAATTTGTCGCCGAGGTCGCCCGGATCTTCGCGCCGCCCGGCAAGACGTGGGTCGTCTTCGCCGCCGCCTCGGTGACCCCCGGCGTGCTGGTCGCGGCGATCTGGCTGCTGCACGGCGTCCGCGGGTTCCTGAAGCCGCGGATGGGCCGCACCGCCCGGCGCAAGCGGCTCGCCACGCTGTTCGGGTCGCTGGACCGCGCCGGCCCCGCCGCCGTCGAGCGCTACCTGAGCGACGACGGCGCGTTCACCCGGCGGGCCGGCGAGTTCCTGCACCTGCACCGCGCCCGCCTGCCGCTGGCCCCCTACGCCGCCGACGGCCGGAGCCGCTACCGCAACCCCGCCCGGCTCGTCACGCTCGCCAACGCCCTGACGCGGGCGCTGGGCCACGCGCGGGACAACGAACTGTACGTGATCCTCGTGGACCTCACCGACCTGGCCGACGACCTCGACCCGCTGCTGAAGGCCGTGCGGGCGGCGCGGGGCCGGCACCACACCGTGCTGACGCTGCTGCCGTGGCCGGCCGACGTGCCGTGGGCCGAAGTCCCGCCGAGCCTGGGCACTCCCAAACTCGCCGCGCTGGTCCACGGGGTTCTCGACAAGCGGACGCGGCGCAACTTCGAGTCGGCCCGCCGCTCGCTCACGACGGCTGGGGCGACGGTCCTGCGGCTCGACGCCGCCGACTCGGTGCGGCTGGTGCTCGAACGGCTCGACCAGGTCCGCGCCGCGGGGGTGCGCCGGTGAGTTTCGCCAAGCTCGAGGCGCCCGAGCGCGCCCGCCCCGCCCCCCGCCCGACGGCCCGCCCCGCGGCGGCCGACGGCGACGCCGCACGCGACTACCTGTTCATGGGCGTCGCGGCGGCGCTCGTGATCGGCCTGGTGCTGCTGGCCCGCTCCGGCGGCAACCCCTTCGTGCTGCTGGCGCTCGTGCCGGCCCTGATGGCGCTGCTGGTCCGGGCGACCGCGCTGCCGGCGCTGTTCCTGGGGTCGCTGGTCTACCTCGCGCTCTGCCCGGACGGCCTGCCGATGACGCCGCCGCCGGCCATCGTCAGCCGGTCGCACTTCCGCGTCGTCGATCTGGTGCTCGTCGCCGCGGCCGCCGTTTATTTCGTCGCCCACTTCCGGCTGGCGAGCCTGAAGTACCGCGTCCTGGCGGCCACGGCTTATGTCCCCAAGGCCCCCGGCGGCGCGAAGTCCCCGGCGGTACCGGTCGCCCGGCGCGGCGTCGGGGCCGGCGGCGACGAGTACGCGCGGGCCTTCGCGCAACTGCTGGCCCTGACCCTCGCCGCCGCGGTCGCCTGGCAGGCGCTGGCGGTGCTGGCCGTCGAGCCGCTGCGCGTCCCGCCGCTGCGAGTCGATCTGCTCGTCGGCAACGACCTCCCGAGTCGCTTCCTTCTGGGCGCGGGGGCCGTCGGCTTCGGGGCGCTCGGCTTCGGCGCGCTGGTCGGCTACTGGCGGGCCTCCAAGGTCCGCCCCGAGGTCGCCCGGCAGTACCTGCTCGACCTGGCCTGGCGCGACAACCGCCGCGAGTTGAGTCGCCGCGAGAAGTGGCGCGCCTGGGGCCGCGACCAGCTCACCCGCGAGCCGTTCAAGGTGCCGCTGCGCGCGTTCGCCCGCGCCGCGGCGTTCGGCGTGGCGACGGTCGTGGCGATGCTGCTGGCGGCGGTCGCGCTCTGGCTCGCGGTGGGCCTCATCGCCGTCCGCTAACGCTTCTCACGCTTCAATCGGAGGGGGTTCGCATGGTTTGGCTACGCGAGGCGGCGGGGTGGGTGTTACTCGGCACGGGGCTGGCGGCCTTCGCCGTCTGCTACTTCGTCTTCCTGCTGCCGGGGCGGATCCTCGAGGCCGGGGTGCTGCTGCTCATCGGCCTGTCGGTCTTCCGCGCCGGCTCGCACATGCTCAGCGTGGCGATGGCCGCCAAGGCGTCGCGCGAGCTCGACCGCCAGCCGGAGGTCGCCGCCCCCGCCGCCAGGCCGCTGGCCATGCCGGCGCTGGTCGCCGGCAAGCCGACCGCGAGCGTCGTGCCGGGGCGCGCCCGGTGATCCGCGCCGCCTACTTCGACGCCGTCGGCACGGTCATCCACCCTGTGCGCGGCGCGCCGGCGCTGTACGCCGAGGCGGCGCGACGTTACGGCCTGAGCGTCGAGCCGGCCGACGTGCTGCCGCGCTTCGTCGAAGCGTACCGCAGCCACGAGGCGATCGACGCGGCCAACGGCTGGCGCACCGACGAGGCGCGCGAAATCGAACGCTGGCGGGCCATCGTCGCCCACGCGCTGCCGGGGTCGCCGGAGGAGTGCTTCCGCGACCTGTACGGCCACTTCGCCACGCCGGCCGCCTGGGAGTGCCCGCCCGACGCCGCGCCGACCTTCGACCGGCTGCACGCCCTCGGCCTCACGCTGGGCCTCGCCTCCAACTACGACGCCCGGCTGCTGAGCGTCGTCGCCGGCCGGCCCGAGTTGGCGCGGCTCGCCGGCCGCGTGCTGGTCAGCGCCGCGCTCGGCGTCCGCAAGCCGGGGGCGAAGTTCTTCGACGCCGTGGTCGCCTCGGCCGGCTGCGCCGCGGGCGACATCCTCTTCGTCGGCGACGACGTCGACAACGACTACGCCGGGGCGATGGCCGCGGGGATGGTCGCGGTGCTGCTCGACCCGCACGGCCGCCACCCCGAGGTGCCACGCCGCGTGCGGAGCCTGGGCGAAGTGGTGGGGCTGGCGACGACTCCCGGCGAGCCGACCGAGTGATCGGGGGGCTTCCGCCGCGCTCGCTTTACGCCGTCGCGCCCGGCAGGCGCTCGCGGAAGAAGGTCAGCGGCACGCCGGCCGGCTGGTGCGTGTACTGCAAGCGCACCATCGGCACGCCGGCCAGCGCCTCGCGCAACTCCCACGCCTCGCTCGAAGTCAGTTCGCCCAGGTCGGTGATCGACACCTCGGCGATCGGCTGGCGGGCGCAGACCGCGAGGCCGTGGGCGCGCCAGTCGCTCGCCGGGCAGCGCACCAACTCGACGAAGCCGCGGCGGAAGTTGCACTCGGCGGGACTCGTGAGCGTGAGGCCGGCCATCGCCGAACTCGCCTCGCGGACTTGCAGGCGCATCAACTGCGGGCAGGCTTCGAGGGTCCATAAGAGGCGGTTGACGTGGAAGGGCGTGAGCAGCCGGCGCTCCAGGCGCGCGAGGCGGTTGTAGTCGGCGTCCATCACGGTGAGCCGCGCGAGTTCGCACTGCACGCGGATCAACTCGGCCCGCGCCGCCCACGACTCCTCGCCGGTCGCGCCGACGCCGGGGACCGTCGCGCCGAAGTTGGCGGCGTTCTCGTCGAGCCAGTCGGCGGCGACCAGCCGCGGCAAGTCGTCGGCGGGGGCGGCGACGATCGTGCGCAGCAAGGCTTCCCAGTCGTCGTGCAGGCTCCCGGTCACTCGGCCGCTTCCAGTCGGTAGGCGCGCGAGCCGCCGTTGTACTCGGACGAAGTCACCGCCCGCCGCTCCGTGCCCACATACTCGCGGTACTCGCTCTCGAGGACCGTGACCCGCACGACGGCCCGCAACCCCGGCTTGACCAGCCCGCTGTGGACGGCCGCAGTGCCCAGGTGGCTGTCGAGCGTGTACGGGTTGCCGCCCCAGAGTGCCCCGTCGGTGCGGCCGACGACTTCGTACAGGAAGGTCCGGCCGTCGAGGTCGCTCGACAGGTCCGACAGGTTGCCGGGGTCGGGGCGGATGCCGAGCAGGTCGGCGCGCAGGTGGCGCAGGTTCGCCCGCACGGCCAACGCCTCGTCGAGCTTGCCGAGCTTGGTGTACGTCTCCTGAATGGCGCGCAGGCCGTCGAAGAGGCTCGTCAGTGACGGGGCGAGTTCGCGCGTCGCGGCGATCTCCAACTCGCGGACCTCGTCCTCGGCGCGGCGGCGGACGGCGCGGACCTCCTCCTCGGCGACGGCCCGCACCCGCGCCCCCCGCGACACGAGCGCCTCGCGGACACCCCGCGCCGCGGCTTCGGCCTCGGCGATGAGCGCGCGGGCCTCGGGCGGCAGGTCGTCGTCGGAGGCGTGGAGTTCGGTGGCGGTCGTCATCGGCGCGGCTCCTCCCCCGCCGTGGCGGGGCTCCCCCAGGCTCCGCGCGGCCCCGCCGAGGAGGCCCATGAGCGTCTCGAACATACTCGGCCCCGAAGTTGGCGGCGGGGTTCGCGGTGGTAGAATGCGGCCGGCGGCGGTTAACACGCTGTCAGTCGCTTCGCAGTCCCGTTGGGCCGACCCATGACCGCCGAAACCCGCCCTGCCACTGTCGCCGACAACTCCGCTCTTGGCAAGGGGGTTGTTCTCTACGACGGCGATTGCGGCTTCTGTCAACAGTCCGTGCGTCTGCTCAAAGCCCTCGACTGGCTGCGGCTGTTGCACTTCCAGAGCGCCCGCGACGTGGCGAACTTGCCGGCGAGCGGGGTGCCGCTGGACCCGCAGAAGATGCTCGACGAGATGCACCTGCTCACGCCCGACCGCCAGTCGGTGTACGCCGGGTTCACGGCCTTCCGGTGGATCTCCTGGCGACTGCCGCTGACGGCCCCGCTGGCGATCCTGCTGTACCTGCCGGGCGTGCTGCCGCTGGGGAACCGCGCCTACCGCTGGGTGGCGCGCAACCGCTTCAAGCTGGTGCCGTGCGCGAACAACGCGTGCGCGGTGCCACGCCAAACGGCGAGCGGGGGACGATAGTCCCCCGAGTCCCCACCGCCGGGTGAACCGTACGACACGAGAAGTCTCGGGGGACTATCGTCCCCTGCTCGCCGGGGACTGCTACCCCACGTAGATGCCGTCGAGGTTGCTCGTCACGTAGGGGACGAGCGAACTCTTGCGGCCCAGGCTGCTGCCGTCGAGGACTTGTAACTCGCCGCCGCCGCCGCTCCCGGCCACGACCTCGGCGTGGCCGTCGCCGGCCGTGTCCTTGACCGCCACGCGGACGCCGCCGCGCTGGTTGGTGTCGCCGACGAAGGCGTTGGCGAGCGGGCTGGCCAGGGCCGCGGCCGGGCCGCTCCGCGTCAACGCCTTGCCGCTCACGCTCATCACCCGCGGGCCGCCGCCGGGGCCGGCCCCGAAGACGATGTCCGCGAAGCCGTCGCCGTTCAGGTCGCCGGCACTCAAGTAGACGCCGTTGCGCAACTCCGGCTCGAAGGCGAAGAAGTCGCCGGTCAGGTGGCGCGGGCTGCCCGAGATGACCGACTTGCCGTCGAGGATGCTGATGCGGGGGCCGCCGCCGGCCCCGGCCGCGACCACGAGGTCGGGCGTGCCGTCGCCGTTGACGTCGCCCACCGCGACCCGCGCGCCGCCGCGGAAGGCGGGGTCGTCCATGCCGAAGAAGTCGGCGGCGGTGGCGACCTGGCCGTTCGCCACACTCAGGACGCGGACGCGCGGGCCGCCACCCTGGTCAGGGGTAATGAGGACCTCGGCGCGGCCGTCGCCGTTGAAGTCGCCGGCGGCCAGGTAGACGCCGCCGCTAAAGCCGCTTTCAAAGGCGCTGAACTGCGGGACGACGTCCGAGTAGGTCTTGCCGTCCAGGATGCGCACCCGCGAGCCGCCGCCGGGGCCGGTGCCCAGGACGATGTCGGCCACGCCGTCGCCGGTCACGTCGCCGGTCGCCGAGCGGACCGCGCCGCCGAAGCCGGGGAAGGGGGCGAAGGGCGTCGCGGCGAGGGTCAAGGCCCCGGCGGCGTCGGCCCGGTAAATCTGCACGGTGCCGTCGTTGGCCCCGGACACCACGACCGGCGTGCCGGCCGCGCCGGGGGCCGCGACCTGCGCCGAACTGCCGCCCGTCTTCGTGGCCGTCTCCAGCGGCGTGAGGTCCGGCGCGACGACGGGGGTCACGACCGGCGCGACGACCGGCGTCACGACCGGCGTGATGACGGGCGGGACGACCGGCGGGACGACGACCGGCGGCGTGGGCGGGGCGACCGGGGAGGCCGCGCCGGCGCTCCGCCAGCCAATGTCGCGCAGCGCCGCGTAGTCGAGGTCCGAGTAGCCGACGCGGCCGACGGGGTCGAGCATCGGCTGCATCGACACGGCCTGGCCGTTGTACCGGGTGCCCTGCGCGTAGTGCGACTGGTCGGGCGACACGGCGACCGGCCCGGCGAGCGCGGCGACGTTGGCCCCGGTGAACACGCCGTTCTTGATCAGCGCGGCGAACTGCGGCGAGGTGCCGAAGCCGAGCGCGTGGCCCAACTCGTGCGTGGCGACGCTCTCGAAATCGACCTGGCTGGCGTTACGGCCGGCCGGGTCGGTGCCGAAGTACCAGTTGGTGCCGGTGTCGAACGACAGGCTGCCGCCCCAACTGGCGAAGCCGGTCACGCCGCGGGTCTGGACGCTGGCCTGGAAGGCGCGGCTGCCGCTGGCCGTGAAGCCGCCGGGGCCGCCGGAGCCGGCCTCGCCGCCGCCGATCGCCATGCCGCCGGCGTAGATCACCACCGTGTCGGCGGGGACGGCCGGGTTGGCGACGCGCACCTCGGCCCCGGTGCTGGGGTTGTTGAAGATCGCCGACCACTGGTTGTTGCCGCCGCCCGTAATCGCCGCCATCGACGAGTCGAGGTGGGCCTCGTGCCCGACCACGGCGCGCTCGAGGGCCGCGCGGTGCGCCGGGTCGCTGAAGAAGCCGCTGGTGTCGAGGCTGTAGTCGATGCGGATGTCCAGCGCCGGGGCGAGGCGGTCTTCCAGGGCGAGGACCTGGAGCGGGGCGCGGCGGGCGGGGCGTTTGGCGGTGCGCATGGGGCGAGTTCGTCGGGGCGTGTGGGGGGCCAGGGCCGCGCGGCCCGTTCGGGGGTGCGTGCGGCGGCGTCGGCGCGACCGGCGGGGGCCGGGGCACCAACAAACGCGCGTCGCGAACACTTCCGAGGACGGGGGGTCTGCCACGGCCGGCGAGGCGATCGGCGGCCGGTGACATCGAGCCGACAGGGATTTAGGACGGGACGATTCGCGGGGGAAGGATTCCGAAGACTTCCGCCGGGATGAGGGCGGAACTCCCGACAGTCCTGCCGGCGCGGTGTCGGAGGCTCCGACGCGCGGCCCCAAATTGCGGCGGGGCGAAACTTTTTCGGGCGTCGCCCGTCGGACTTTCGACCTGGGCGAAGGGCACCGGTCCCGGCGGCTGCGTCGGCTGTGCGGCTGGCGCGAACTGCGCGAGACGGGCGAAGGGCGGCTTGGGGTGAAAGCCCGCGGCCTCGTTTTCTTTCCCGGCCTCAACAGTCCATACTGGTGCCTAGGAGTCTAGTCCTCCGTTGGACCGTCGCCGACCATTAGGAAGAGGTTACCATGTCGTTCTTTTCGAGCTGGTTGGCGGCGGGCAAGGCGCGGGGGGCCAAGGCGTCGGCGCGGATCACGGTGACGGCCCCGAGCTTCAAGCCGGCCGTCGAGTCGCTCGAACTGCGGGCGATGCCCGACGCGACCCTCATCACGCGGCAGCCGGACTTCACCAGCGCGACCGACCTGCTCGCCATCCCGGCGGACGCGGCCGTGCAGGTGCTCGGCGCGAGTAGCAACGGCCGCTACCTGCTGCTCCAAAGCAAGGCGACCAACCTGTCGCGGGTCCTCGACGCGAACCTCAAGCCGCAGCCGCAGATCAGCGCGCCGGGCCAGACGAATATCTTCTACCTCGAGCGCAAGGACGACGGCAC
>JANXTD010000257.1 GCA_025352585.1 Fimbriiglobus sp. | reverse complement strand
GCCGTTCGGCCTTAAGAATCCCGAAGCCAAGTGGACGCTGTTCAACGCCGACAAGCCGGTATTGACGCTGCTACTCGGCAAGAAAGACGCCACCGGCCGGGTGTTCGCGATGCTCGACAAGGGCGACCTCGTGGCGCTGCTCGACTCGGTGCTGACCGGCAAGGTTCTCGCGGAGTACCGCAAGCGGGCCGTCTGGACCGACGTGGATGCGTCGCAACTGGAGTCGGTGATTCTGACGACCACGACCGGCAACGTCGTGTTGCAAAAGCAGGGCGGCGTCTGGGTCGATCCCGAGAAGCCGGGCGACAAGTTCGACGCGGCCAAGGTGACCGAACTCGCCGCGGCGTTCGCGGGGCTGAAGGCCGAGCGCTACGTCGCCGACGCCAAGGCCGACCTCGCGGTCTACGGCCTCGACAAGCCGGCGTTCGTGGTCGCCGTGGTGGGCAAAGGCGGGGTGACGAAGTCGCTGGCGGTCGGTGCCCCGAGGGCACGAGCGGCGGCAAGCAGCGCTACGCCAAGGTCAACGACCCAGCCCGCCCCGAGGTCTTCGTGCTCAGCGAGGCCGACACGGCGAAGCTGACCCGCGACCGCGCGAGCCTCGTCGAGAAGGCGGACAAGAAATGACCCCCCCCGGCGTGACCGTGCGCGACGCGACCGCCGCCGACCTGCCGGCGATCGTGGGTGTGTACAACCAGTCGATCCCCGGCGGCTGGTCCACGGCCGACACCTCGCCGGTCGCCGTGGCCGACCGCGTCGAGTGGTTCCACAAGTTCGACCGCGCGCGCCGGCCGATCTGGGTCGCCGAAGTCGGCGGCGAGGTGATCGCCTGGGTCGGCCTCACGTCGTTCTACGCCGGCCGCCCCGCTTACGACGCGACGGCGGAAATCAGCCTGTACGTCGGCACGGCGTACCACGGCCGGGGCCTCGGCCGGTACCTGAAGGAGCGGATGATCGCCGCCTGTCCGGGCCTCGGCGTGACGACGCTGTTGAGCATGCACTTCGACCACAACGCCGCGACGAAGCACCTCAACGACAAACTCGGCTTCATGCCGCTGGGCCACCTGACCGAGATCGCCGTCGTCAACGGCGTGAAGCGTGGCCTGGTGATCGCGGCGCTGCGGATCCCGCCGGCGAGTTGAGTTGCCGGCGAGCCAAGACTACTCCTCGCCGCGGATGCAGACGCCGAAGCCGTTCAGATCGACGTCCTCGCCCTTCTCGGGTTCGCCGGGGCTGCCGCGGTCGAGCGACAGGCGGACGAAGGCCCAGAAGCAGGTCTTCTCGTTCTGGCTGTCGTAGCCGTTGGCGTCGGTGTCGGCCTCGAGCAGCCAGCGCCAGCTGCGCTTGTCGATGCCGGCCTCGGTGCCCTCTTCCTGCCAGCCCTTGAGCACGCGGGCCATGTTGGTGACCGCCTGCGTCCAGGCTCGCGCGTCCTCGATGTGGATTTGCAGTTCGTCGGGGGCCTGCTCGAACTCCGCCCCCGGCAGGGTCCGCACGGCGTCGAACAGGCGGTGCTCCACGGCCGAGCAGCGCCACGGCGACCAGAGGTAGAACGTCACGCCGGGCGTCTGCATCGTCAGCCCGTACAAATCGACCTGCATCACTTCGGCCCCCGCGAGTTCGGTCCCGGTTATCGGCCTATAACACACCGAAGCCCGAAGGGACTATTATGACGCTGGCTACGACGCTCGACTACCCCATCATCGCCATTGGCGACCTGCACGGCCGCGCCGCCTGGCTGGCGAAGCTGGTCGCGCGGCTCGAACGCCTGCCCGAGTGGCCCTCCGCGCGGCTCGTCTTCCTCGGCGACCTCGGCGACCGCTGCGACACCGTGGCCGACGCCGTCGAACTCGTCCGCCAACTGATCCTCGCGAAGCCGGGTAGCACCTGCGTCGCCGGCAACCACGACCACGCCCTGACCCGCGCCGCCGGCCTCGACGGCCTGCCGCCGTCGCCGTACTGGGTCGAGCGCTACGGCTCGTCTTACGACCACCGCTACACCTTCGAGAGCTACCTGGGCCGCCCGCCGCTCGTCACGCACGGCCCCGAGTGGGTCGAAGAACTCGCCGCGCTCAAGGCGGCGATGCCGGCGACGCACAAGGACCTGTTCACGGCGATGCCTTGGTGCGCGGTCGCCGAGGGGCACCTGTTCCTGCACTGCGGGCTGTCGCCGGAGTTCGACTGCTCGGCGATGCTCCAGGTCGAGTGCATGCACCGCAAGATCTGGGCGCGGAGTGCCGTGCAGCCCAAGCTCGGCACCAAGTCCGACCGCATGTTCTCGCCGGACTACCCGGTCTGGCTGGGGGCCGACCGCAAGGCGTCGAAGTTCCCGCTGCCGTACCCCGGCAAGGTGCAAGTGACCGGCCACGAGTTCACCCGCCGCCCCGACGCCAACAGCGTGCGCATCCGCATCGACACCAGCGGCGGCACGACCGAGCCGCTGACCGCCTGCGTGCTGCGAAGCGCGACCGCGCCGCCGACGTTCGAGTTCAGCAACGAGCCGGTGTGAGTAGCGCTCGGCAGGTGATTCTTCCGGCCCTAGGCCGGTCTTCTGTAGCCGGCCGCTGTGAGGCCGGTCTTGCCCCCTGCGTCGGCGTCTCCAACGTGTGGGAAGGAAGACCGGCCTAGGGCCGGAAGAGCGGCCGCCGCTTCTAATCGCTCACGCCGCTGTTGAACGTGCGGCCGGCGATGCGCGATACGAACCGCGCCTTCTGCGCCGCCGACAAGTCCTTGGCGTAACGCTTGCGCACGGCGTCGATCCAGCGAATCTTCCGCTTCCCGTAGTCGGTCGCCACGCGCACCAGCACCGGCCCCGGCGTCGCCAGGGCGCAGCGCACCGCGGCGTCGAGGTCATCGGCCGGCGTGATCTCGTGGTAGCCGACGCCGAAGCCGGTCGCCAGCGCGCGGTAGTCGAGTCTCGCCAGCTTGGTCGCCGTCGTGCGGCGGTAGGCGGCGTCTTGCAGCATCTGCATGTAGTGGTAGGCGTGGTCGTCGAGCAGGAAGAGCTTCACCGGCAAGCCTTCGCGCGCCGCCGTGGCGAGTTCCGGCATCGACATCAGGAAGCAGCCGTCGCCCATGAGCGTGACGACCAGCCGCGCCGGGCAGGCCCGCTGCGCCCCGAGCGCCGCCGGCAGCGACCAGCCCATCGACTGGTTGTCCACCGGGTTGAAATAGCTGCGCGGGCCGGTCGCGCGCAGGTACTCCGCGGCCAGGTGTTCGCTGGCGGTCACGTCGGTGAAGACCGCCGCGGAGGTCGGCAGTTGCCGGCGCAAGGCCCCGATCAGCGCGAGCGGGTCGAGGCCGCAGGCGTTCGGGGCGATGCCGGTTAACTCGCGCTCCTGCTCCGCCTTCTCGCGGCAAATCCGCGTCGTCAGCAGTGCGTCTGAGGGGCGGCGCAGGCG
>JANXTD010000255.1 GCA_025352585.1 Fimbriiglobus sp. | reverse complement strand
CCCGGAGTCTTGTCTAGCAGACTCCGGGCGCTGACGCTTCCGGCTCGCCAGGTTCGGGAGGTTCGCCCATGTCCAAAGTCCGCGTCGTCGTCGTCGAGGACGAGCCGGCCATCCGCCGAGGCGTCGTCGACGCGCTGCGGCTCACCGGCTACGACGTGGCCGAGGCCGCCGACGGCGTTGCCGGGCTAATCGAAGCGTCGGCCGGCGGCGTCGATCTGGTGCTCCTCGACTTGCTGCTGCCGAAGCGCGACGGCCTGCAAGTGCTGGCCGAGCTGCGTCGCACGCACCCGGATCGGCCGGTCATCATCCTGACCGCGCGGGGCACCGAGGAGGACCGCGTGCGGGGCCTGAAGTTGGGGGCCGACGACTACGTCGTCAAGCCGTTCAGCGCCCGCGAACTACTGGCCCGCGTCGAGGCGGTACTACGGCGTACGACCCGCAAGCCGGAGGCGTTCGCCTGCGTCGGCGTCCCCGGCGGCACGGTCGATCTCGCCCGGCGTGAGGTGCGCTGGGCCGGCGGCACGCGCTGCGAACTCTCCGAGACCGAGGCGGCGATTTTGACGTTCCTGCTGCAACACCGCGAGCGGGCCGTGGCCCGCGAGGAGATCCTGGGCCGCGTCTGGGGCATCGGCACCGCCGGCCTGGAGACGCGGACCGTTGACATGCACGTCGCCCGGCTGCGCGGCAAGTTGCGCGACCCCGACGGCACCGACGCCGTCGAGACGATCCTGACCGTCCGCTCGCACGGCTACATGGCCGGGCCGGGCTTGACGCTGCCGGGGGGGGCGCCGTGAGACTGCCCGGCCGGTTGCTGCACCCCGCCACCGCGCGGTCGCTCTACGCCACGCTCGTCGCCCTCGTGTTAGGCGGGCTGGCGTGGGTGACCGCGGCGGCGTTGTCGGTCGAGGCGGCCCAGCGCGAGGCGGCGCTGGCGTCCGAAGTCGCCGGCAAGGAGCGGCTGGCGTTGTGGCGGCTCGACGGCCAACTCTTCCCGGCAGTCGCGCTCGAGAACAGCCGGCCGTACGCGCACTACACCGCCCTGCACGCCGTCGTGCCGGCGCTGGACTTGGCCGGCCCGAGCCTGCCGGGTAACGACATCCGGCTGCCGTCGCCGCTGCTGGCAACCGAGTTGCCCGAGTGGATGCCGCTGCACTTCCAACTCGACCCCGACGCCGGCTGGACCTCGCCGCAAGTCTTGCCGGCCGAACTGGCCGACCGCCTGCGCAACGCCGTCGATCTCTCCAACGCGACCCCCGAGCGAGGCAAGCGGCTCCTCGAACTGCGGCAAGAATTCCCCGTGGCGACGGCCGTGGCGCAACTCGCGGCGCGCAACCCGACCACGAGTTTTGAAGGCGCGTTCGTCGTGCCGGTCCCCGACGCGGCCGAGCCGAGCCTGCCGAAGCCGCCCGACGTAGCGAACGACGCAGCGTTAGTGCGCCGCGGGGCTGCTCCCAATGACGCCGGCCGCGAGAACCCGCTGCGGCCGCGCGTCGCCCCCGAGGCCGTCGCGGGCATGGCGCGCTCGAATTCTACCGTCGTGACGCCGGAAGTCGGCAACTCGCTGAATCCCAACAACGGTCTCTTGAATCGGGTCTCACCACCGTCCCAAGCGGCTGCGGCACCGCTGAACGTGGTCGCGAATGGGAACGCCGACGAGTACAACGCCCGCGCGAAAGCGGCGAGCCAACTCCTCCAGCGGCCCGGCGCGGCGAACCCCGGCGGCTTCGGCGGCGGTCAAGGCGGGTTCGGGGGCGGGCAAGGCGGCGGCTTCGGCGGCGGGCAACAGGGCGGCTTCGGCGGCGGGCAACTCGGTCTCGGCGGTGCGGCCGGCCCGGCGGGGTTCGACAACAACTCCAAAGCGAACGACTCGGCCCTCGCCCGCAACGGCGTCGTCACCCTGTCGGACGACCTCGTCGCGGCGGCCCGCGCCGTCCGCAAGGGGCCGCCTATGCTGCCGCCGGTCGCCGTCCACGTCGGGCCGATGCGCGCCGAGTGGCTCGCCGGCCGCGACGGCCGCGTGCTGGTGCTCGTCCGCGCCGCCCGCCTCGAAACCCGGACGGTCTACCAGGGCGTGCTGCTCGACTGGCCCCGGTTGCAGGCCGTGCTGCGTGAGCAGGTCGCCGACCTGTTCCCGAACGCGACGCTCACGCCGATCCCGGCCGCCGAGTCGCTGACGCCCGAGCGCGCGATGACCGCGTTGCCGGCGCAACTCGACCCCGGCGACGGCGCGACCCCGCCGCGCCTCGGCGTCACGCCGCTGCGGCTGGCGCTGCTGATCTCGTGGGCGACGGTCCTGCTGGCCGTCGCCGCGGTCGGGTTCGGCGGGCACGCGCTGCTCGACCTGAGCGAGCGGCGCATCCGCTTCGTCGCCGCCGTGACGCACGAACTGCGCACGCCGCTGACCACCCTGCGGCTCTACCTCGACCTGCTCACGTCCGGCCTACTCGACGGCGACGAGGCCAAGCGGAAAGACTACCTGCGCACCCTCGCGGCGGAGTCGGAGCGGCTGCACCGGCTCATCGAGAACGTCCTCGACTTCGCCCGCCTCGAGAATCGCCGCGTCCAGGCGACACTTCGGGCCGTGCCGGTCGGCGACTTGCTCACGGCGATCGAGCAGACCTGGGCCGAGCGCTGCGCCGCTGACGGCAAGACGCTAGTCGTGCTGTCGCTGGTGCCGCCGGGGCAGTGCGTCCGGGTGAACGCGGGGCTGGCGGAGCAGGTGCTGGGCAACCTCATCGACAACGCGCGGAAGTATTCGCGCGACGCCGCCGACGGCCGCGTCTGGCTGTGGGCCAAGCCCGGCGAGCGCGGCCGCGTGCTCTTCGAGGTCGAAGATCGCGGCCCCGGCGTGCCGGCGTCCGAGCGCGGCGGGGTCTTCGAGCCGTTCCGGCGCGGCGACTCCGCTGATGAGGTCGTCGGCGGCGCGGGGCTGGGCCTGTCGCTCGCGCGGCACTGGGCGGCGGAGTTGCGCGGCCGGCTGACGTACCGCGTCGCCGACGGCGGCACGGGGGCGTGCTTCCGGCTGAGCGTTGAGGGAGTCACCGGGGGGGTCGCCGGCGTCGCCTCGCGCTTATAATGCCGGCATGACGACCGCGGAACCCCACGTCTTCCTCGTCGGAGCCGGCCCCGGCGACCCCGGCCTGCTCACCCTGCGGGCCGCGGACTTACTGGCCGCCGCCGACGTGGTGCTCTACGACCAACTCGTCCCCAGGCGCATCCTCGATTTCGTCAACCCGGCCGCCGAGTGCCTGTGCGTGCGCGACCTGCCGGGGCAGACGGCCGACCGCACGCCGTACACGCTGCAACGCATGGCCGACGCGGCGGCGGCCGGCAAAACCGTCGTGCGGCTCAAGGGCGGCGACCCGTTCGTCTTCGGCCGCGGCGGCGAGGAGGCCGAGGCCCTGCGGCTCGCCGGCATCCCCTACGAGGTCGTGCCCGGCGTCACCGCCGCGCTCGCCGCCGCGGCGTTCCTCGACATCCCGCTGACGCACCGCCACCAGGCGAGTGCCCTCGCGCTCATCACCGGCCACGAACTGCCCGCGAAGCCCGGCGGCAAGCTCGACTGGGAGGCGCTCGCCCGCTTCCCCGGTACCTTGGCGATCTACATGGGCATCGCCCGGCTGCCGCTGATCGTCGCCGAACTCGTGAAGTTCGGCAAGGACCCCGACACGCCCTCGGCGATTGTCGAGCGCGCGAGCATGGGCAACATGCGCACCACCTTCGCCCCGCTGCACAACCTCGAACGCGCCCGCCGGCAAGCCGGCCTCGAATCGCCCGGCCTGATCCTGATCGGCCCGGTGATCGACCTGCGGGCCGCGAGTTCGTGGTTCGAGCAGAAGCCGCTGTTCGGCCGCCGCGTGCTCGTGACCCGGCCGCGCGACCAGGTCGAGGGGATGGTGCGCAAGCTCGAACGCCTGGGCGCGGTGCCGCTGGTGTTGCCGGCGATCGAGATCCGCCCGCCGGACGACTTCGGCCCCCTCGACGACGCCCTGAAGAGATTACGCGACGGCCACTTCGACTGGCTCATCTTCAGCAGCGCCCACGGCGTCCACGGCCTCGTCAAGCGGCTCGAAGCCTTGGGGCGGGACTTACGCGACCTCGGTAAGGTCCGCCTCGCCACGATCGGCCCGAAGACAGCGGAGGCGTTACGCGAGTACCGCCTGACGCCCGATCTCGTGCCGACGGCGTCGGTCCGCTCCGAGGG
>JANXTD010000176.1 GCA_025352585.1 Fimbriiglobus sp. | reverse complement strand
CTGCCGTGCCGCGAAACTCGTCGCCCGGAATTTCCGCACCGCGTCCGGGCTGCTGATCGGGTAGCATGACACCGCTGGCCCCTCGAACGGAGTCCCCCGATGCGCCACGCCTTGGTCCTCGTGCTGCTCGCCTTCGCCTCCGGCCCTGCCCGCGCGGCGATCGTCGGGTCGAGCCTCGACGCCGAACTCGCGGTGCCGTACCGCTGGCGCGTCGTCGTGCAGTTCGCCGCCGGCCCGCTGTTCCCGCCGGCCGCCCGTGCCCAACTCCTCACCGACACCCGCGCCGCGCTCCAGCCGACCCTCGGGGCGCTCGGCACCGTCGAAGTGTTCGACCTCGACGCGATCCCCGAGGCGGCCCGCGACCCGCTCACCCGCGAGTTCGCCGCCACGGGCTGGCCGGCGCTCGACTCGCCCAAGTTCCGCGAACTCACCGGCGTCAAGACGCACTTCCTCAAGCTCAGCGGCGAGCGTGGCGCGGTCAAACTCGAAGCGCGGCAGCACGACGGCAGCACCGGCCTCGCCCTGCCGGTGGTCCGCGTCAACGAGACGCGTGACCCGCAGACGGTCAACCGCCTCGCCGGGCTGCTGCTGGCCCGCGACTTCGGCCCCACCGCCACCGTCCAAGTGCCCGAGACCGAGAGCGACACGGTGGCGGTCCGATCCGCGGCGGTGCCCTGCCCGGCCTCGACCGGCACCTCAAGGTCGGCGACATCCTCGCGGTCAGCGAGGTCTACGAGCAGCGCCGGCCCGACCCGCCGAACCTGAACTCGCGCACCCGCCCGCGCGTCACCGAGACGCTGCCGCCGCTGCACGTCGCCCGGCCGCGCGAGTACACGCTGCTGCGCCTGGAGTCGATGCCCGAGGCCGGCGTCGCCCGCTGCCGGGTGCTGACGCGCTTCAAGAGCGCGTTCACGATCGCCCGCACGCTGCTGGGGGTCCGCGCGATGAAACTCGCCACGACCGAGGCCGCGGTGGCGGTGCGAGTCGTCGATCAGGACGGCCGGCCGCCCGCCGCCGCGACGCTGCTGCAAGTCCGCGCCAGCGACGTGGGCTTCCTGCCGACCGCCGAGGCCCGCGACCGCCTCGAATTCCGCGACGGCCTGTTCCGCTCCGGCCGCCCACTGCGCGGGGTGGCGTGCGTCGTCGTGACCGTCGGCGCGTCGCAGGCGCAGCAGTTCTTCCCCGTGCCGATCCTCGACGGCCAGCCGGTCAACTTGAAGTTCCCCGTGGACCCCAAGGTCGCCGCGGAGGTCGAGTACGCGAACCGCCTCGACGACTTCGCCGGCCGCCTCCGCGCCGCGGCCGACACCCAGCGCACGCTGGTGGACGAGTTGGCCCGGCTGATCGTCGCCGGCAAAAACCCGCAGGCGCTCGAGCGCGCCGTCACCGGCCTGGCGACGCTCGAAGCGCTTGACAAGGAACTGACGGCGCTGCTGGCCGCGTTGCGCACGCCGGCCGAGGCCGCCGCGCCCGACGCCGCCGCGCGCCTGGCCGACGCCGACGCCCGGCTGAAGGCGTTGCGCGAGGGCCGGCCGGCGGTCGCCGCGAAGACCGAGGAGTTGCGCAAGTCGATCGGCTCGACCAACGACCCGGCCAACTTCGAGCGCGAGTTCGCCGCCAAGGAGCGGGCGCTGCGCATCCGCCGCTTCGTCGCCGCCGGCGAAGTCCCGCAGGCCCTCGACGAGTATGACCTGCTGTACGAGTTGACCAAGCAGGACGCGACGAAGGAGCAGAAGGCGAAGCTGGAGGCCGAGTGGAAGCCGCGCAACGCCGGGCACAAGAAGGCGCGCGACTTCGTGCTGGACACCTGGCGGCAACTCCCCGACCCCGCGGCGCACACGGCCAACCTCGACCGCCTGACAGACGCGGCGAAGACCTTCACCGACCACGGCGACCGCCTGGGCCTGCGCAACCTGCTCACGGCCCTCGACCAGACGTACACGAAGCTGAAGGAGACCTCCGACCGGCTCGACCTGAACACCGAGAGCGACAAGGCGACCCTGGGCGAAATCCGCAGTCTGAACACGGCGCTGCTCAAGGTCGAGAACGAAGCCATTGCGACCGTGGCGAAGATCGAGAACCCGCGGTAGACTCGGGCCAAACCCTTCGCCGCGGCGCGAGCAACGGCGGGAGTGGCCGCGGGACCGCCCGCCGGGTTGTGACGGTCCGGCAATGCCGGTTGACGAGCCGGGAAATCCGGCCCGTGTTACGGCTTGGCGTTGGAATCCCGGCCTGTCCCCGTTTATACACAGTGTGTAGACTTCCCAACTTGCCACGCCCTCCAAGGACTGCCCCTCCATGTTGCCCCGCCTGCTCCTGCTGGCGTCGTTGCTCGGCGTGACGACCGCCGGCTCCGGCCCCGCCCGTGAAGAGGCCCCGACGCCCCGGCCGATGTCGCCGCAAGACCCCAAGAAGCCCAAGGACGAGCCGAAGAAGCCCGACGAGCCGAAGGGGCCGAAGGACGAGCCGAAGGGGCCGAAGGACGAGCCGAAGAAGCCCAAGGACGAGCCGAAGAAGCCGGACGAGCCGAAGGGGCCGAAGGACGAGCCGAAGCCCAAGGAGGAGCCGAAGCCGAAGGACGAACCCAAGGCCCCGGCCAAGGACGGCAGCGTCGCGCCGGGCACCCCCAAGTTCACGCCGAAGACGCCCGGCAAGCTCGCCAAGTACGACGAGGTCATCACCAAGGAGGCCAAGACGCAGGCCGGGGTCTTCGCCGTCCACCGCATCGACGACCGCGTCTACTTCGAGATCCCCGCCGACAAGCTCGGCCGGCTCATGCTCGTGCGGGCCGAGGTCGCCAAGGGGCCCAACGGCGTCTCGTTCAACGGCCAGGAACTCGGCCGCAAGTTCGTCAAGTTCGAGCGCCGCGAGAACAAGATGTTCGTCATCGAGGTGAACTTCGACAAGCGCTCCGGGGCGGACATCCAGAGCGCCGTCGAGGCGACCAGCATCGACCCGATCATCGCCAGCTTCCAAGTCGAGGCCGAGGGCAAGGACCGCTCCGCGGTGATCGCCGCGACCGGCATTTACATGAACGACCTCCTCGATGTCGGCGCGCGGCGGGCGACCGGCGGCGGTGCCCTGGAGGCCGACAAGTCGTACCTGACCGAGGTGAAGGCGTTCCCGATGAACGTCGAGGCCCGCGCCCAACTGACGTTCCGCGGCGGCGGCCCGACCAGCCCCTTCGGCCCGCAAGCCCCCAGCGCCGGCGGCGGCCCCGGTGCCGCGAAGACGGTGCTCGTCCACTACTCGCTGTACCTGCTGCCGGAGGAGCCGATGCGGGGCCGCTTCTTCGACAGCCGCGTGGGGTACTTCACCGAGAACTACACCGACTTCTCGGGCAAGCGGTCGTGGTCCGAGGGCAAGGAGTACGTCGCCCGCTACCGCCTCGACAAGAAGGACCCCGCGGCCGAACTCTCCGAGCCGGTCAAGCCGATTGTCTTCTACATCGCCCCCGAGGTGCCGGAGAAGTTCCGCGCCGCGATGAAGAAGGGCGTCGAGGACTGGCAGCCGGCGTTCGAGAAGGCCGGCTTCAAGAACGCCATCATCGCCAAGGACCCGCCGAGCCGCGCCGAGGACCCCAACTGGGACGCCGAGGACTCGCGTTACAGTGTCATCCGCTGGGTCGCCGAGCCGACGCAGAACGCGATGGGGCCACACGTCGGCGACCCGCGATCCGGCGAGACGATCTCGTCGCACGTCATCTTCTGGCACGACATCCTCAAAATTGTCCACATGTGGTACTTCGTGCAGTGCTCGGCAGTCGATCCCCGCGCCCGCACCTTCCCGTTCCCCGACGACTTGCAGGCCGAGTTGATCCGCTACGTCGTCGCCCACGAGGTCGGCCACACGATCGGCTTGCGGCACAACCACCGCGCCAGCCAGGCCTACTCGATCGCCGACTTGCGCAACCCGGCGTTCCTGCTCAAGAACGGCAACGTCGCCAGCATCATGAGCTACGGCCGCTACAACTACGTCGCGCAACCCGAAGACAAAGTCCCCGTCAAGGATCTGATCCCCAAGCTGGGGCCGTACGACTTCTTCGCGATCGAGTGGGGCTACAAGCCGCTGAAGGCCGCCACGCCGGAGGCCGAGAAGCCGCTGCTCGACGAGATGGCGGCGCGGCAACTCAAGGAGCCGTTCCTGCGCTTCGGCGGCGAGGACGGCCCGTCCACCGTGGACCCGACGGTCATGACCGAGAACATCGGCTCCGACGCCGTCAAGGCGACCGAACTCGGCTACAAGAACCTCGAGCGCGACATGGAGTGGCTGCTCAAGGGCACGACCGCAAAGGGCGAGGACTTCGACACGCTGCGCGAGGCGTACAGCGCGATCTTGGCGCACCGCCGGCTCTGGATGGGCGCGGTGCTCAAGCAGGTCGGCGGGGTCCTCGAGAGCCGCACGCTCGGCGACCGCGGCGAGCAGTTCAGCCGCGTCGCCAAGGACAAGCAGAAGGAGGCGGTGAAGTTCGTCGTCG
>JANXTD010000169.1 GCA_025352585.1 Fimbriiglobus sp. | reverse complement strand
GGCCTGCGGAAGTAAGCGAGTCCGGGTTCCCGTAGTGACGTAACATTTGGTTCGCCGCACTTCCAGATACGCGGCGGACCACCCCACCCCCATAAGGCGTGACCCCGCCCGGTGGTGGCCCGACTCCCCAACTCCCGTCCCCCGCCGCACCCTGTCGCACTACCTGCGAAAGGGTTGTCCGTGTCTGTTACTCCTTCGACCATTAAGTACACCCGCCACGAAATCCCCGTTGGGGCCGGCACGCTCGTGCTGGAAACCGGCAAGCTCGCCAAGCAGGCGCACGGGGCCGTCTTGGTCAGTTACGGCGAGACCGCCGTGCTGGTCGCCGCCGTCGAGGGGAACCCCATCCCCGGCCGCGACTTCTTCCCGCTCACCTGCGACTACCGCGAGCGCACCTACGCCGCCGGCAAGTTCCCTGGCGGCTTCATCAAGCGCGAGACCCGGTCGAGCACCAAAGAGACGCTGACATCGCGGCTCATGGACCGGCCGATCCGCCCGCTCTTCCCCGTCGGCTACATCAACGAAGTTCAAGTCCAGGCCAACGTCTTCTCCGCCGACAAGGAGAACGACCCCGACGTGCTCGCGCTGATCGGCGCGTCGGCCGCGCTGCACATCTCGCACCTGCCGTTCACGCACCCGATCGGGGCGGTGCGCGTCGGCCGGGTCAACGGCCAACTCATCGCGCTGCCGACCGGCTCGCAGATGGACGAGAGTGACCTCGACCTGATCGTCGCCGCGACCCGCGAGGCGGTCTGCATGATCGAGGGCTTCGCCCGCGAACTGCCCGAGGACATCGTCGCCGAGGCGATCGGCTTCGCCCACAAGGCGATCGTCGTGATCATCGATGGCATCGAGGCATTCCGCACCGCCGCCGGCCTGGGCGCGAAGGTGTTGCCGCCGGCCCCCGCGGTCGATCCGCTCATCGAGACGCTGCACGCCGCCTACGGCGAGGAGTTCCGCAAGCGCTACCTGACCACCGGCAAACTCGCCCGCTACGCGGCGCTGAACGAGTTGAAGGACACGATCAAGAAGGCGTACGTCGTCGCCGAAGGCAAGACCCCCGTGGCGACGCCGGAGCAAGTCTCCAGCGCGTTCAGTGCGCTCAAGGAGCGCATCTTCCAAGAAATCACGATGGCCGGCACCCGCATCGACGGCCGCGCCCACGACGTGGTGCGCGCCCTCTCCAGCGAAGTGAACCTGCTGCCGCGCACCCACGGCTCGGCGCTCTTCCAGCGCGGCGAGACGCAAGCGCTGGTCGTCATCACGCTCGGCACCAACGGCGACGAGCAGAAGGTGGACGGGCTGCACGACGAGTACTCGAAGAAGTTCATGCTCGACTACAACTTCCCGGCGTTCTCCGTCGGCGAGTGCAAGCCGCTGCGGGCCCCCGGCCGCCGCGAGATCGGCCACGGCATGTTGGCGGAGCGGTCGCTCAAAGCGGTGCTGCCGCCGCCGGCGAAGTTCCCCTACACGATCCGCCTCGTCTCCGAGATTCTGGAGTCGAACGGCTCCAGCTCGATGGCGTCGGTTTGCGGCGGGACGCTGGCGTTGATGGACGCCGGCGTGCCGATCAAGCAGCCGGTCGCCGGCATCTCGATCGGCCTCGTGATGAAGGGCGACAGCTACGCGCTGCTGACCGACATCCAGGGCGACGAGGACCACTACGGCGACATGGACTTCAAGATCGCCGGGACGCAGAACGGCATCACCGGCATCCAGCTCGACATCAAGCTCGAAGGCATCCCGGACGACATCCTGCGGGCCGCCCTTGAGCAAGCCCGCATCGCCCGCCGCGAAATCTTGAAGTCGATGCTCACGACGTTGCGCGCCCCGCGCAAGGCGATTTCGGAGCGCGCCCCGCGGCTGTTGCAGACGAAGATTCCGCCGGACAAGATCGGCCTGCTGATCGGGCCGGGCGGCAAGATGATCCGCGCGATCCAGGAGGAGACGGGCGCGAAGCTCGACGTGAACGACGACGGCACGGTGACGATCGCCCACAGCGAGGCGGCCGGGGCCGAGGAGGCGAAGCGCCGCGTCGAGGCGTTGTGCGCCGAAATCCTCGTCGGCAACGTCTACGACGGCAAGGTGTCGAGCATCAAGGAGTTCGGCGCGTTCATCGAGATCTCGCCGGGCCGCGACGGCCTGTGCCACATCTCCGAACTCGACCACGGCTACGTCGGCCGCGTCGATGACGTGGTCGGCGTCGGCGACAAGGTGCAGGTCAAGGTGATCGGCATCGACGACCAGAACCGCGTCAAGCTGAGCCGCAAGGCGCTGATGCCGGTGCCGGCCGGTGGCGAGAACGCCGGCCCGCCGCGCGAGGACCGCCCCCGCGACGACCGTCCGCGTGAGGACCGCCCCCGCGACGACCGGGGCGGGGATCGCGGCGGCGATCGGGGCCGCGGCCGCGGCGGCCCGCGCCGCGACTAGGAATTAGCCCCGCTTGGCCCGCGCCACCTCGGCGGCGCGGGTCGTTAACGCGTACTTCGCCAGCGCGTTGAAGTGCTCCCAGGCCGGGACACTGCGCGGGTTGCGGAACTGATCGACGTACTCCGCCAGCACCCGGCCGAACGCCTCGCCCGGCCGCTCGCCCAGCCCGTGCGGGGCCGTCAGCCGAAAAGCGCCGCCGCGCTCCTCGAAGTGCAGGCCGGGGTGGCGCGACTGCCAGTCGGCGGCCCGGCGGGCGAGGGCCCCCTTGAGCGCGCCGTTCCCGGCCGGCCCGTTCGCCGTCACCGCCAACTCCACCCGCCCGTCGCCCCAGTGCCGCACCGCGACCTTCGCCAGGCCGCCGCGGGCGACGCACTCGTAGGCGTCGCCCCCCGGCGTCCCGGTCGGCGGCTCGGCCTCCCACAAAGTCCCGACGCGGACGTTCGCGCCGCGCACCGTGAACGTCGCGTGGCCGTTGCCGTAGTGCAGCAGGTGGCCGCCGGCGTCGAGGGCGGGCGGGATCGCCGACAGGCCGGTCGCGGCCGAGAACTGCGGGGCGCTCAGGTGCGTCGGCCACGACACGGCGTCGATCAGCTCGACCTCCTTGGCCGGGTCGATCGCCTGCTGCGGGAAGAGCAGCCAGAAGGCGAGGTCGATCAGCGGCGCGGCGGAGTCGGCCAGGCAGTCGCCGGCGTGGCGCGGGTCGAACGCCCAAGCCGCCCGCCGCCCGCCAACCCCGACCGGCAGCGTGGCCGTTGGCGCGGGCAGGTGGTGCGTCGATTCGAGCGTGAGCGCCGGGTCGGCCGCCGTGCCGACGACGGCCCCCCCGAAGACGTGCGGGTCGCGCATCAGGTCGCGCAGCAGGCCGTTCCACGGCGTGTGGCGGGCCGGGGCGAGTTCCTTGACGAACACCTCGCGTGACTCGGCCTCTTTCAGAACCCGCTCCAGCCGCGGCAGGTCGACGGGGTCGAGCACCCACGGCGGGTCGACCAGCACGTGCAGGTTGTCCGCGACCGCCGCGGCCACGAGGTCGAACTTGGCCCGGTTGCGCCCGGCGACGACGACCGTGTTGCCCGGCTGCTCGCAGTAGCAACGCCGCGCCGGGGCGGGGCCGGTGCGGACGTCGAGTTCCCACGCCGTCGGCCGGTCGGGCCGGCGGTTGCCCTCGTCGAGGGCGCGCAGGTAGTCGAGGAGGTCCGGGCCGAGTTCGGCGTAGACGTGGGCCTTCGGGTGGACGCCGGGGGTCGCGGCGTGCAGCAGCAGCGCGGCGTGCGCGTGGCCCGGCTCGACGGTCATCAATCGGACGGGACGCACGGACGCCAGCCTTCGCCACCGGGGTGATCGCTACTGCGCTGCGGGTTACGAGTGTTCCTAGGCCGACTCGGGCCGGATTGCCAACGGTTTGGGGGAATTGCGTCGGAGATTCCGGCGGTCGGGGCGTCGCCCACCACACCCGCCGCAACTTTCGCGGCCCGGCGAAGGCTCGGCGACGGGGTCCGGCGGAGGATTTCGCGCGGAAGTCGCCGCTGACAGGACGGCCGGGGCCGCTACAATGCCGGCTTGACGAAGTGCCAGGTCTTCAGGAGTCCGACGATGGGTAAGCGCGTCATGAACAGCCGCAAGACGCTGCGGACCAACCGCAAGCGGATCCGCAAGAACCGCAAGCACAAGGCCCGCTCGGTCAAGAAGTTCAAGAAGTAACGCCTCCGGGTGACGCTACAGAAGCACCACAAGGCGTGAGCGACTTGCTCTGACGTACGCTGGTGAGGTTTGAATGTTTGCCGCGGAGACGCAGAGTTGCGGAGAAGACCAAATTCG
>JANXTD010000159.1 GCA_025352585.1 Fimbriiglobus sp. | reverse complement strand
CGAGAACCTGCGGGTGTACGAGGCACTTCCCGGCCCGGTCCGCTTCAAAGTCCAGACCGGCCGCAAGGTCGCCGTCACCGACCTGATCCGCTCCCGCGGCAAGGACAACGCGCCGGGGGTCGTCGAGTTCGACTCCGACGGCATCGGCGACCCGGTGATCCTGCGCGGCCCCGACCCCGCCGACGGGGTCTGCCGGCCGCTGTACAACTTCGCCACCGTCGTGGACGAGATCGCAATGGGCATGACGCACGTCGTGCGGGCCGCGGAGCACTTCTCGAACACGCCGGGGCAGGTGCTGTTCTTCGAGGCGCTGGGCGCGACGCTGCCGGTGTTCGCCCACGTCCCCGTGGTCAACGCGCCGAAGTCTAAGGAGAAGCTCTCCAAGCGCAAGATGGGCCAGTTCATGACGCCCGAGGTCGTCGCGAAGCTTCGCGACGTTCACGCCGTGCCGGCCGACTGGACCGACGAGCAGATCAAGGCCCACGAGGTTTTGAACCCGGCGACCGTCGAGTTCTACCGCGTCATGGGCTACCTCCCGGCGGCGGTGCTGAACTACCTCGGCAAGCTCGGCTGGTCCCTCGACGGCCACACCGAAGTGATGCCGCTGGCCGACATGGTCGCCAACTTCAGCCTCGAAACCGTCACCGAGTCGCCGGCGAGCTTCGACCCGGACAAGCTCTACTGGATGGCCGGGGAGTACATGGCGATGCTGCCGATGGCCGACAAGATCGCCGGCAGTTTGCCGTTCCTCCGCCGCGCCGGGCTGATCGGCGACGCCATCGATGACACGACGCGGGCCAAGCTCGAAGCGGTGTTCGTCGCGGCCGGCGACCGCATCAAGCTGTTCACCGACATGATCCAGTACGCCGCCCCGATCCTGCGGACTGACCCGAAGTACGACGCGAAGGCGGTCGCCGATCGGCTGAAGAAGCCGGGCGTCGCGGACCGTCTGCGGCAGTACGGCGCAGTCTTGGCGACGCTCGATCCGTTCGACGCCGTCACGGTCAAGGCGTCGTTCACCGACTTCGCCGCGGCTCAAGGGGTCAAGCCGAAGGAACTCGACGCCCCGCTGCGGGTCGCCGTGACCGGCACCGCCGTCGGGTTCGGGCTGCACGACACGATGGTTCTTTTGGGCCGCGACGAGGTGTTGCGGCGACTCGACCTGGCCGCGAAACTTTAGCGAGGGACTGCCCATGACCAAAGACTTCCAGGTGTGCGGCCTCGGCAACGCCATCGTCGACATCTTCGTCGAGTTGCCCGAGGCGGAGTTCGCCGCGACCGGCTTCGAGCGGGGTACCATGCGCCTCGTCGAAGGCCCGGAGCAGCAGGAACTCCTCACGAAGTTCCACGCCCAGGAGCCGCGGCTGGCGAGCGGCGGCAGCGTCGCCAACTCGCTGATCGGCTTCTCGCAACTCGGCGGCAAGGCGGCCTTCATCGGCTGCGTCGGCGACGACCGCTACGGCCTCTTCTACCAGGGCGAGTTCGTGCAACTCGGCATCGAGTTGGGCAACTCGATGATCGTCGGCGAGACGACCGGCACCAGCGTGTGCGTCATCACGCCGGACGCCGAGCGGACAATGCGGACGAACCTCGCGGTGTCGAGCCACCTCGCCGCCAAGCACATCGATGAGCGGCGGATCACGGCGTCGGAGTGGCTGTTCGTCGAGGGCTACGTCTTCGCCAACCCCGAAACGGGCCAGGGGGCGATTCGCAAGGCGGTCGCCGTCGCCAAGGCGGCCGGGGTCAAGGTGGCGGTGACCTGCTCGGACGCCTTCATCCCCGCGGTGTTCGGCGACCCGCTCAAGGAGACGCTGGCCGCCGCCGACTTGCTGTTCTGCAACGCCGCCGAGGCGTGCGCCCTCACCGGGGCCGGCAGCGCCCACGCCGCCTTCGCCGCACTGAAGTCGGTGGTGCCGAACGCGGTGGTCACCGACGGGCCGCACGGGGCGCACGTCCGCTGGCACGGCGAGGAGAGCTTCGCCCCGGCCTTCGCCTGCGAGCCGAAAGACTTGACCGGGGCCGGCGACATGTTCGCCGGCGCGTTCCTCTACGGCGTCACCCACGGCGTCCCGGCGGCGAAGGCGGCGCGGGCCGCGAACTTCCTCTGCATGAAGGTCATCACCCAAGTGGGCGCGCGGCTGCACCACGGCACCCGCGGCTTCTGGGACGACGCCCTCGCCCAATCCTGAAAGGCCCCGTCATGGCCCGCTTACGCCTGTTCATCGCGGTTGAGATCGACGCCGCCGTCCGCCAGAACGTCGTGCAACTGCAACGCACGTTGGGGGTCGTCGCGCCGTCGGTCAAGTGGGTCGAGCCGCACAACCTGCACGTCACCGTGCTGTTTCTGGGCGAGGTCGAGGACCGCGAACTGCACGGCCTCTTCAAGATGCTCACCAAAGTCTGCGCCAAGGCGGTGCCGTTCGACCTGCGGCTCGGGGGCGTGGGCGCGTTCCCGACCCCTCGCCGGCCGAAGACCCTGTGGGCCGGCGTGACGGACGGGGCGGAGAAGTTGCAGAGCCTGTACGCCGCCATCGAAGAGCCGCTCATCGACTTGGGCAGCTACCGCCAGGAGGAGCGGGCCTACACGCCGCACCTGACCCTTGGCCGCGTCACCGGCGACGACGACGGCGACGCCCTGTCGCTGGAACTGCCGAAGCAAGCCGCCTGGACCGGCGGGCAAATGGAGGTGGTCGAGCTGGCGATCTACACGAGCGAGTCGCGCAAGACCGGCTACGAGTACACGATCGTCGGCCGCGCCCCCTTGGCGGCCGGCGACTGACGTGCGAAGATGTGACGGCCACTGAGCGCCTGTAGCTCAACTGGATAGAGCATTCGATTTCTACTCGAATGGTTCTGGGTTCGACTCCCGGCAGGCGTACTGAACAATGAACACCCACGTGGTTTTCGGCGAAGACACATTCAACCGGGTGGTGACCGCCGTGCAGAGAGTCCGCGAGCGCCTTGAATGCGCGACGCGGACACTGGAGCGAGCCGGCGTTCCCTACGCCGTGGTCGGTGACAATGCCGTGGCGGCGTGGATCGCGAGCGTCGATGAGTCGGCGGTGCGGTACACGCAGAAGGTGGAACTGCTGGTGCGAACCTGCGACTTCGTCCGTGTGAAGAACGCACTCGAAGTGGCCGGTTACGTCCACAGAACTGTCGCCGGCGTTAACTTATTCGCAGACGGCGGTACCGTCCGGGATTGGCATTCTGTCCGCATCGTGCTCGCCGGCGAGAAAGTTCGACTCGTTGACTTCGCCCCCGCGCCAGACGTAGACGAGTCGGAACGGGTTGGCGCGATGCAGGTGCTGAGTTTGGGGCCACTTGTCCATATGCAACTGAGCATGTTCCGCACCAACGAGTGCGTCAATCTGCGCGACCTGATCGACGTGGGGTTGGTCGATCAATCCTGGACGGGGCGTCTACCGTATGAACTGGCGGCGCGGTTGCAGGAACTGCTGGACGACCCGGACGGGTGACACCAAAAAAAGGAGCCAGTGATGAAGCTGAAAGTCTTGATCGTGCCCGAGGCCGTCGGGGGCTACTCGGTGAGTGTCCCCGCGATGCGCGGCTGTTACTCCGAAGGCGAGACTTTGGAGGAAGCACTCGTGAACATCCGCGAGGCCGCCGAACTCTGGATCGAAGTCCAAACGGAACGGGCGACGCGAACAGCCGTTCAGCCTGAACTCCAAGAAATCGAATTGTGAAGGCCATCTCCGGCAAGCGGATGTGCCGCGCCTTGGAGCGTCAGGGGTGGGAGTTGGTCCGGGTCAACGGCAGCCACCACATCTTCGAGAAGCCCGGACACCCGGATGTCGTCGTCGTCCCGGTCCACGCGAACCGAGACTTGAAGTCCGGCACTCAACGGGCGATCATGAAAGACGCCGAACTCGACGAAATCGACCTCTGACGGGCCGGGCATGGACCTCTTCGCCTCCGAGCGGGCCTCGAACCGCGACACCGCCCGGCCGCTCGCGGCGCGGATGCGGCCGCGTAGCCTCGACGAGTACGTCGGGCAGGACCACTTCCTCGGGCCCGGGAAGCTCTTGCGGCGGATGCTCCTCGCCGACCGTCTGTCGTCGCTGATCTTCTACGGCCCGCCGGGCTGCGGTAAGACGGCTCTCGCCCACGTCATCGCCGGGCACACCATGAGCGCGTTCAAGCCGCTCAACGCCGTGTCGGCCAACACCAAGGATGTGCGCGAACTGCTCGCCGAGGCCCGGCAGAAACTCGAAGACCACGGCACGCGGACGATCCTCTTCCTCGACGAAATCCACCGCTTCAACAAGGCGCAGCAAGACACGCTACTGCCCGATGTCGAAGACGGCGTCATTATCCTGATCGGGGCGACGACGCAGAACCCGTTCTTCAGCATCAACACGCCGCTCTTGAGCCGCAGCCAAATCTTCACCTTCGAGCCGTTGAGCCGCGACAACGTCCGCACCCTGATCGAGCGCGCGGTCAAAGACCCGACGCGCGGCTTCGGCCGCTGGAACGTGACGGTCACCGACGACGCGGTGGCGTTCCTGTGCGAGATTTGCGACGGCGACGCGCGGCGGGCGCTCACCGCCGTCGAGATCGGCGTCAAGTCGATGACCGCCGCGGCCGGCTTCGACCCGGCGACGCCGGTGGTGTTCGACCTGGCCCTCGCCCAGGACACCATTCAACGCAAGGTCCAGGACTTCGACCCGACGGGCGACTCGCACTACGACCTCGCCAGCGCGTTCATCAAGTCGCTGCGCGGCAGTGACCCGCAGGCGGCGATTTACTGGCTGGCCCGGATGCTCGAGGGCGGCGAGGACGTGCGCTTCATCGCCCGCCGGCTGGTCATCTTCGCGTCCGAAGACATCGGCAACGCGGAGCCGCAAGCGCTGATGCTCGCCAACGCCGCCTGGGACGCCGTCGAGCGCGTCGGGCTGCCGGAGTGCCAGTTGAACCTGGCGCACGCGGTGACGTACCTGGCGACCGCGCCCAAGTCGAACGCCGCGTCGGTGGCCATCGGGGCCGCGCTCAAGGACGTGCGCGAGGGCCGCACGCTGCCGGTGCCGAAGCACCTCCGCGACGGCCACTACCAGGGGTCGAAGGCGCTCGGCAACGGCACCGGCTACGCCGACCCGCACGACCACGCCGGCGGCTGGGTCGAGCAAGAGTACGTCCCCGCCGACGTGGTTTACTACACGCCGACGGACCGGGGCTTCGAGGCGACGGTGGCCAAGCGCATGGCCGAGATCGCCCGCCGCCGCCGGCCGCCGGACAGTGCCGGGTGAGAGAACGCTTTCGCCGTTTGCGTTTCCGCGCCGGGGTCGGTAAGATTCACCCACTCGCAACGCTACTCCGCCGCCGGGACACCCCATGCCGTCGCTCATCCTGATGAAATCGCCGGGCGGCGCGACGGCCGGGCAGGAATTCGCGCTGGCGGCCGGGGCCACCAACGTCATCGGCCGCGACGCCGAGCAGTGTCAGATCGTCATCTCCAACTCGTCCGTGAGCCGCCGGCACGCGACCATCCAGTTCGCCGACGGCAAGTACGTCGTCGAGGACCTCGGCGGCCGCAACGGCACGTTCCTGAACCAGAACCGCATCGTCCGGCCGACCCCGCTCAAGAACGACGACCGCGTCAAGATTTGCGAATTCGTCTTCCGCTACCACGACGAGGCGGCCGTGCCGAGCCTCGCCAGCCTGCCGCTACTCGACCCGGACGACGACGAAGACGGCAGCATGACGACCGTCCGCCAGACCTTCGACGTGGGCAGCGCCAAGCAGTACCTCGAGACGCAGACCTCCGAGCGGATGCGGGCGCTGCTGGAGATCAGCACGACGCTGTCGAAGACGCTGGAACTGGAGCCGCTGCTGCCGCAGGTCGCCGAGACGCTGTTCAGCGTCTTCTTGCAGGCCGACCGCTGCTTCATCATCATGCTCGACGAG
>JANXTD010000128.1 GCA_025352585.1 Fimbriiglobus sp. | reverse complement strand
CCAAGGGCGTCTGGGAGACGCCCGACAGCGTGCAGACGCTGCTGACGTACCCGAACGCCTTGCAGATGCACTTCGAGGGGACGTTCAGCAACGCCCGCAACGCCGCCCGCATCGAGTTCCTGGGCACCGACGCGACCGTGTACCTCGACCGCGGCCGCCTCGAGTTGACCCCGGAGCGTGGCCGCAAGGTGGCGGCCGTCAGCGAGATTCTGGGCAGCGGCCCGCCGGGTGCCGACTTCTACGACAAGCCCGACGGCGAACTGCTGCACCTGACCAACTGGATCGACTGCGTCCGCAGCCGCAAGGAGCCGGTCGCCCCCGTGAAGGCCGGCGTCACGAGCGCGGCCGCGGCGCACCTGGCCAACGCGGCGCTGCGGGGGACGGGCGTGGCGAAGGGGTAGCGCCTCACTCGCCCTCGCCGAGCTTGCGGTACAGCGAACTCAGGCCGATGCCCAGCCGCCGGGCCGCCTCGCGCTTGTCGGGCGTCAGCCGCAGGATGCGCTCGATGTGCAGCCTCTCGAAGCGGTGGACGGCGCAACTCAGGTCGTCCACGGCGAACGGGTCGGCCGGCTGCGGCCGGATGTCCGGCGGCAGGTCGCCGGGCAGCACCAGCGGGCCGTCGCCGAGGATCACGGCCCGCTGCAAGGCGTTGTCGAGTTCGCGGACGTTGCCCTTCCACGGGTGCGCCAGCAGCAGTTGCAACGCCTCGTGCGACACGCCGGTGAACTTGCGGCCCATCGCGCGGGCGTGCTTCGCGAGCAGGTCATCGACGAGGTCGGGGATGTCCTCGCGCCGCTCGCGCAAGGGCGGCAGCGACACGCTGACGACGTTGAAGCGGTAGAAGAGGTCTTCGCGGAAGCGGCCGGCGGTCACCTCGGCCCGGAGGTCCTTGTTCGTCGCGGCGAGGATGCGGGCCTGCACCTTGACCGGCTCGTTGGCCCCGACGGGGAAGACTTCCTTCTGCTCGATCGCCCGCAGGAGTTTGGCTTGCGTACCCAAGGGCAACTCGCCGATCTCGTCGAGAAACACCGTCCCCGCGCCGGCGTGGACGAACAGCCCCGCGGAGTGCTGGTCGGCCCCCGTAAACGCCCCCTTGCGGTGCCCGAAGAGCTGGTTCTCGAGCAGGTCGTGCGGGATGGCGGCGCAGTTGATCGCCAGGAAGCGGCCGTCGGTCGGCTTCACCTCCTGGGCGATGCGGTGGATCGCGCGGGCCAGCACCTCCTTGCCGGTGCCGCTCTCGCCGAGGATCAGCACCGTCGAGGGCGTCGGGGCGACCTTTCGGGCCAGCTCGTACACCGCGCGCATCGCCGGGCTGCGGCCGACGACGACCTCGACGCACTCGGTGTCGCGGGCCAGTTCCCGCCGGAGCCACTGGTTCTCGCGGAACAGTTCGCGCGTCTTGAGCAGCCGGCGAATCTTGACGAGCACGTCCTTCAAGAGGACCGGCTTCATCAGGTAGTCGTGCGCCCCGCGCTGGAACGCCTCGACGGCGGTCTCGACGGTAGCGTAGGCCGTGATGAGGATGACAAATGTCTCGGGGCAGCGCTTCGAGAGTCGCTCAAGGACTTCGAGGCCGTCGACCCCCGGCAAGTTCACGTCGCACAGCACCACGTCGAAGTGCCGCGCCTGCGCCTGCGTGACCGCGTCCTCGCCGGTCGCGGCGACGCGAACCGCGAAGCCTTCGAGGGTCAGGTACTCGGCGAGGGTGTCGCGGATGACCGGCTCGTCATCGACGACGAGGATCGCCGGCCGCTCAGGTTCGGTCGTCATGCGGGTGCCTCCGTACTTTCAACCGGCATGGCGACCGTCGCGGCAACGGGCAGCGCTACTACGAACGTCGTCCCGCGGCCGACGACGCTCTCGACGTTGGCCGTCCCGCCGTGGGCCTCGACGATGCGACGGATGACGAACAGGCCCAACCCGGTGCCGTGACTCTTCGTCGTGAAGTACGGGCGGAACAGCCGGGCGAGGTGCTCCGGGGCGATGCCGGAGCCGTCGTCGGTGACCGTGAGTCGCAGCGTGCCGTCGGCGTGGCTCGCGCGCACCTCAATGCGGCCGCCCTTGGCGGTGGCGTCGATGGCGTTGAGCACGAGGTTAAACACGACCTGGACGAACTGGTCGCGCACCCCCTGGAAGACGGGCAACTCGCGCTGCACCTCGGCGACGATCTGGCGGTTCTTGCCGCCCTTGTAAAACTTCGCGATGCGAAGCGCCTCGGTGACGACATCCTCCACCGCCACGCGGCCGCGCAGGTCGCTCGCCGGGCGGCTGAAGCCGATCAGTTCGCGCAGGATCGTCTGGATGCGGCTGAGTTCGGGCGCGAGCAGTTGCAGCTTGTCGCGGGTGTACGTGTCAGTCTCGCGGCGTTCGAGGATTTGCACGACGGCGGAAATCGACGTGAGCGGGTTGCCGACCTCGTGGGCGATTCCCGCGGCCAGCAGGCCGAACGCCGCCATCTTCTCCTGGTGCAGCACCTGCGCCTGGCTGTCCTCGAGGTCGCGCGTCCGCTCCGCGATGCGGCTTTCGAGCTGCGTCTGGTTCTCCCGCAACGCGTCGTTCAACTCGCGCAGGTTCTCGCTGGCCCCACGCAGCAGCCGCGCCATCGCCGCGGCGGCCCAGGTCACCCAGGCGAGGATGACCAGCGTCAGTACGAACAGCGAGGCGTCGCGCGCGGCGGGGTCGGCGACCGCGAAGACGACGGCGTAACTCAGGCCGTCGAGGCCGCAGGTCACGAAGGTCACCCGCGGCGCGTACCGCACGGCACAGCAGATTAGCGACAGTAAGTAATAGAAGCGAAACGGCGACGCGGGGCCGGCCTCGAACTCGCACAGCAAGCCGATGTAGACCGCCTCCATGCCCGACACGAGCAGCGGCTGGTCGCGCAAGAACACGCGGCCGGTGCGGAAGGCGGCGGTGTCGAGGAGCGTGAACGCCAGCCCGAAGCTCAGGATGGCGTTCAGCGGCCCGCGCGACTCCGCGGCGACGGCGAAGTTCGCCAGAAGCAGCCCCACGACCAAGCCGAACCAGCGGATCTTGACAGCGATCGACTCGGCCGGCAACTCCCACGAGGCGTCGGCCGGCCGCGGCGCGAGCCGGTCGCTCAGCGTCACTCGTCCTCCTCGCGCAGCTTGGCCAGGACGCTGTAGTCCTCCAGCGTGGAGGTGTCCGAGGTCGAGACCTTGCCGGCGGCCACGTCGCGCAACAGCCGACGCATGATCTTGCCGCTGCGGGTTTTGGGCAGGGTGTCGGTGAACTTGATCTCGTCCGGCCGGGCGAGTGCCCCGATCTCCTTGGCGACGTGCGCTTTCAAGAGCACCTTCAACTCGTCGGTCGCCGTGACGCCCTGCTTCAGGGTCACGAAGCAGACGATCGCCTCGCCCTTCAGGTCGTCCGGCTTGCCGACCACCGCCGCCTCGGCAACCTGGGCGTGGCCGACGAGCGCACTCTCAACCTCCATCGTGCTGAGGCGGTGCCCGGAGACGTTGAGCACGTCATCGACGCGGCCCATGATCCAGATGTCGCCGTCGGCGTCCTTGCGCGAGCCGTCGGCCGTGAAGTAGCAGCCGGGGATGTGGCTCCAGTACGCCTCCTGGAAGCGGGCGTCGTCGCCGTAGATGGTGCGCATCATGCTCGGCCACGGCCGCTTAATCACGAGGAAGCCGCCCTCCCCCGCCGGCACCGGGTTGCCGTGCCGATCGACGACATCGATGATCACCCCCGGCAACGGCTTGGTCGCGCTCCCCGGCTTGGTGACCGTCGCCCCCGGCAGCGGCGCGATCATGATCGCCCCCGTCTCGGTCTGCCACCACGTATCGACGATCGGGCAGCGGCCGCCGCCGATGACCTCGTGGTACCACATCCACGCCTCGGGGTTGATCGGCTCGCCGACACTGCCCAAGAGCTTCAGCGACGACAGGTCACAACCCTTGGGCCACTTGTCGCCCCACTTCATGAACGCGCGAATGGCCGTCGGGGCGGTGTAAAACTTCGTGACCTTGTACTTCTCGATGACCTTCCAGAAGCGGTCTTCCTGCGGCTGATTGGGTGCGCCTTCGTACATGACCACCGTACAGCCGTTGGCCAGCGGGCCGTAGACGCAATAGCTGTGGCCCGTGATCCAACCCACGTCGGCGGTACACCAGTACACGTCGTCGTCTTTGATGTCGAAGACCAACTTGTGCGTCAGCGACGCGCCCAACAGGTAGCCGCCGCTGGTGTGCAAGACGCCCTTCGGCTTGCCGGTGCTGCCCGAGGTGTACAGCACGAACAGCGGCGTTTCGCTGTCGAACGGCTCCGCGGGGCAGTCGGTACTCGCGGCCGCCATCAACTCGTGCCACCACACGTCGCGGCCCGGCTTCATCGTCACCGGCGAATCGCAGCGGTTGAAGACGATACACGTTTGCACACTCGGGGACTTCAACAACGCCTCATCGACGTTCGCCTTCAAGGGCACGACCTTGCCGCGCCGCCAGCCGCCGTCGGCCGTGACAATCACCTTCGACTTGGCGTCGTTGTTGCGGTCGGCGACGGCCTCGGCGCTGAAGCCGCCGAAGATCACGGAGTGGACCGCCCCGATGCGGGCGCACGCCAGCATCGCAATCGCGGCTTCGGGCGTCATCGGCAGGTAAATCGTGACGCGGTCGCCGGCCACGACCCCCAGCGACTTCAGGACGTTGGCGAACTTGCAGACTTCGACGTGCAGTTGCGAATACGTGATCGCCCGCGCGTCGCCCGGCTCGCCCTCAAAGTGGATCGCCACCTTGTCGCCGTTGCCGGCCTCGACGTGCCGATCGACGCAGTTGGCGCTCACGTTGAGTCGCCCGCCGACGAACCACTTGGCGTGCGGGGCACCGGTCCAGTCGCAAACGACATCCCAGCGCTTCGTCCATTGCAGGCTCTCCGCTTGCAGGCTCCAGTAGCCGTCGGGGTCGCGTTCGGCCCAGTCGCGCAGGCGTTGGGCCTCGGCCTCGCCGCGGACGTGGGCGTTCGCGGCGAACTCCGGCGGCGGGGCGAAGGTGCGGGTTTCCTTGAGCGAACTCGAGATGTTCGGACCGGGGGAGGCCATGAGACGCACCTGGACAGCGGGGGAAGCGGTTGCCGGCATCGTAGATAAGATGCACACCAACCGCAACTTCGGAGTCCGAATCATGGCCGACACGTTCACCGTCGCGCTGGTGCAAATGAGGTGTCACCCCGACCCCGAGCCGAACCTCGTGAAGGCCGAAGAGGCGATCCGCGAGGCGGCGAAGCGGGGGGCGCAGGTCGTCTGCCTGCCGGAGCTGTTCACGGGGCCGTACTTCTGCCAGAAGGAGGACGCGACGACGTTCGACCTCGCCGAGCCGATCCCCGGCCCGTCGTCGGAGCGGCTGGGGCACGCCGCGAAAGCGAACAACGTCGTCGTGGTGGGGTCACTCTTCGAGCGGCGCATGGCGGGGGTGTATCACAACACTGCGACCGTCCACGACGCCGACGGCAGTTTCCTGGGCATGTACCGCAAGATGCACATCCCCGACGACCCACTCTACTACGAAAAATACTACTTCACGCCGGGCGACCTGGGCTTTAAGGTCTTCGCAACGAAGTACGCCAAGGTCGGCACGCTGATTTGTTGGGACCAGTGGTACCCCGAGGCGGCCCGACTCACGGCGTTGCAGGGGGCCGAGGTATTGTTCTACCCCACGGCGATTGGCTGGCACCCGCGCGAGAAGGCGGAGTACGGCGAGGCGCAGCAGAGCGCCTGGGAGACGAGCATGCGCGCCCACGCCATCGCCAACGGCATCTACGTCGGTGGGGTCAACCGCATCGGCCACGAGAACCTGCCAGGGGCCGACGCGGACGCCGGCATCGAGTTCTGGGGCGGCTCGTTCGTGTCGGACCCGTTCGGCCGGCTGCTGCAAAAGGCGGCGACGGCGACCGACGAGATTCTGGTGCAGACGTGTGACCGCAAGTTGATGGAGGACGTGCGCCGCAACTGGCCGTTCTTCCGCGACCGCCGCATCGACCACTATGCGGGGCTGACGAAGCGCGTCAACGACTAAAGGCGAGCCGGAAGCGTTAGCGCCCGGAGTTCCTCCCGCGAAGAGCTCCGGGCGCTGACGCTTCCGGCTCGCCAAGTCTCTACCACGCTACCCCGGCTTCTTTGGGTCTTTCGCGTCCTTGGGGTCCTTCGGGGCCGGTCGCGGCATCGGCGGCTGCGGCACGTTGATCGGCGCGGGCTTCACCTCTTGACGGGCCGGCGGCGTCGCCACGACGGGGGCCGGCTGCACTTTCTGCACCTGGACCAGCGGCTGAATCGGCTGAAGCTTCGTCGCGGCCGGCGGCTGGGCCGGCGGCACCCCGAGCTTCGGCGGCAGCGGCATCGGGGCGACCGGCGTCGGCAGCGGTAACGGCTTGGTCGCCGGCGGCACTGCGGGCGGGTTCACCGGCTGGGTTTTGACCTCCGGCTTCACGGGCGTCACCGGCAGCGGCGTGACCGGCGTCGGCAGCGGCAGCGGCTTCACCGGCAGGGCCGGCTTCACTTCCGGCTTCACCTCCGGCTTCACGGGCGCAGGCAACGGCGTCGGCTTCACTTCCGGCTTGACTTCAGGCTTGACCGGCACGACCGGCATAGGCGTCGGCTTGACCGGCACGGTCGGCGTCGGCAGCGGCTTGACCGGCGTCGGGTTGACCAGCGTCGGGGCCACCGGCAGCGTCTTCGTCGGCATCTCCTTGACCGCCGGGGCGACCGGGGTCACCGGAGTCGGCTTCGTCGTCAAGTCGGCGGCCGGCGGGATCGTCGGCGGGGTCTTGGCGTTCAACTCCGCCTGGCGGGCCGACGGCTTGGGCGGCAGCACGAACTGCGGCTTCTCCGGGGCCTGCGCCCGCGCCACGACCTGTTGCGGCAGGTCGAGCTTCACCTGGCGCGGCTTGTCGGTCGCCTGCGTCGGGGCCAGTTGCTTGACGGCCAGTTGCGTCTCGGCCCGGCTCCGCTCGACGGCGATGTCGCGCGTCTGCTTGACGAGTTGCTGCTCCTTGACGCGCTCCTCCCTGGGCACCGACTTCAAGACGACGTTGGTGTTCGTCTGCTGGATCGTCTTGAGCGGCTGAATCATCGTCAAGTTGTTGACGCTGTTGTTGGTGTTGTTCACCACCGTATTGTTCACCGTCGTATTATTGACGGTCGTGTTGGTCACGTTGGTGATGTTATTGACGACGTTGGTTTGTTGCACCAGGGTGCGGGCCGGGCGGGCGACCTCGCCGTTATAGCGGCCTGTGTACACGTTCGTGATGTTGTTGACGATCACCGGGTTGTCGCGGTGCTGAATCTGGTAGTGGTTCCACAGCGGGTCGTAGGACGGGCCGCGGCCGACGTTGATGTTCAGCGCGAAGCTCGTGCCGCGGGAACTGCCGCACCAGGCGTTGAAGCCCAGCGTCGTGTAGCGCGGCTCGAAGTAGTCGCCGAAGTAGTAGCTGCTGTAGCCGCGGCGGACGAACAGCGCGCCGACCATGCACTGGTGCGACACCGCGTACGTCGGCGTGTAGACGAACAGCGGGCGGTTGATGACCACC
>JANXTD010000103.1 GCA_025352585.1 Fimbriiglobus sp. | reverse complement strand
CATGACAAAGTGAGGCCGGTTGGCGCTTCCGTGGCTCCGCCGCAGGCGACTCTTGTTAGCCCGACGCGCGAGCGAGGGTCGAGCGGTCGAGGGCCTCGCCCACAATCGTTGACGGTACGGTCAACGACACCAAACATTGTCAACGACCGGTCGACCCTCGCTCGCGCGTCGGGCTAACAAGAGTCGCCTGCGGCGGAGCCGCGGAATTCCCCGCGCCGTCACTCCCCCTTTGGCCACTCCCCGCGCACAATGTCGCTGCCTCCCCCCCCGCCACCCCGAAGGTGCCCGCCATGACTGCCCCTCTCGCCCGCCGTGAGTTCCTGACCTCGTCCGCCGCGCTGCTCGGCGCGGCCTGGGGTGTGAGCCGCGGCCTCGCCGGCACCGCCGCCGACCCCTTCGGCGGCTTCACCGTCGGTATGCAGTCGTACACCTTCCGCAAATTCGACCTCGAAGGGTGCCTCAAGCGGACCCAGGAACTGGGGCTGAAGTTCACCGAGTTCTACCCCGGCCACATCCCCGCCGACAGCAGCCCCGAGAAACTCGCCGGCATCAAGAAGCTGCTCGCCGAGTACGGCGTCACCCCGATCGCCTTCGGCGTCATGGGCTTCTCGAAGAACCACGACGCCAACAAGAAGACCTTCGAGTTCGCCGCGAAACTCGGGTCGAAGTTCATTAGCGCCGACCCCAGCCCCGACAGCTTCGACAGCCTCGACAAGCTGGTCGCCGAGTACAAGATCGCCGTCGCGATCCACCCGCACGGCCCGACCGGCAAGGGCAAGGAACTGCACCGCTGGTCGAGCGCCGAGGTTATTATGAAGGCGGTCAAGGACCACGACCCGCTCATCGGCACCTGCCTCGACACGGGCCACCTGATCCGCACCGCCCAGGTCGCCGAGCCGCTCGACTCGGCCCAGCAGGTCCGCGTCATGGGGGCGCGCAACTTCGGCCTGCACTTGAAGGACCACGACAACAAGCGCAAAACCGACGTGCCCTACGGCGACCCGGCGGGTGTGCTCGACGTGGCGTCGGTGCTCAAGGCGTTGAAGGAAGTGAAGTTCGGCGGCTACATCAGCATCGAGTACGAGGCCAACGAGTCGAACCCGTCGCCGGACGTGAAGAAGTGCGTCGAGTACTTCCAGGCGACCGTGAAGAAGCTCGCGTGACCCGCACGGCCACCCTGCGAGCCGCCGCCGGCCTGACCTTCGCGGTCGGGCTGGCGCTCTGGACGTGGAAGCTCCTCGACCCGCACCCGGTGCCGGACGAGGTCCGCGCGGCGCTGGGCTACTGGGCCTGGCTGCCGTTCCTGGCGGCAAAAGCCCTGCACTTCAGTGGCTACGCCATCCTGACGGTCGCCGGGCAACTCGCCGTGCCGCGCCGCTACCGCCCGCTTGTGGCCGTGCTGATGGTCGCGCACGGCGTGGCGACCGAGGCCGGCCAGACCTACGTCCCCAACCGCGACGGCAACGTCCGCGACGCCGTCATCGACGCCGCCGGTGTCGCGGCCGGCACGCTCCTCTTGCGCCGGGTGTCCCGTGAGCGTCCCGCGGCTAAGCCTGAATGAGTTGCGTTGCACGGCGTGCGGCGCGTGCGTGACGGTCTGCCCGACGCAGTGCCTCGGCCGGACGCCGCACGGCCCGTGGCTGGCGCGGCCGGTCGATTGCGTGAACTGCGGCGCGTGCGTGGCGGCCTGCGTTCCGCAGGCGCTCACACTTGCGGCGTACACCGACACGCAGCATGAGTATGATGAGTTCAGGAGGGACAAGCCGTGATCCGTAACGTCTGGATTCAAAACTTCAAGAGCTTACGCGCGGTGAGCCTCGAAATGGGGCGGCTCACAATGTTCGTTGGCCCAAACGCTTCGGGGAAAACTAGCGTATTGCAGGCGATTAACCAACTTTGCACTAGTGCGGCGCGGCACGTTCCGCAGGATATGGGGCTGCTTAAATCCTGGCTGAGTAGTGGCATATCTGGCACAGTAGAGTTGGCGGCTAGTTATAAAGACTACGCCTTTCGGTGCTATTTCCCACCACGCCCACTTGGCAACTCTAACGGCTCTCCATTTGGCCCAAATCACGGGGAAAATTCGTATCGGGACATTGGATCGGATCTCCATGCTGACAACTGGAAGCCCTGGCGTCCGGACACCAGTAATATTGACCCTCTCCCTCGGGCGGTACTTCTCCGCCTCGAAGCGTCGAAACTGATCCCGGCTGACCCGAACCCAATCGACACTACTGTCATGTTGCCTGATGGCACTGGGTTGCACGCCGCACTTGAGAATATGACATTGTACGACCCAGATTCGTGGGCGTTGTTGCAAGAGAACTTGTGCAAAATCATTCCCACCATGGTCCGCCTCAGGCATACCAAGAATCCGAACGGGACGCCCCACGCGCTGCTATTCGACACGCAAGGGGCGCGCGGGCTGAGCGCGTCTCAAGTGAGTGAAGGCACGCTGCTCGTACTCGGCCTGCTCGCTGCCCTGTACGCGGCGGACCGGCCCAGCGTGATACTGCTCGACGATCTCGACCGCGGCTTGCACCCCAGGGCGCAGCGGGATTTGATCGAACTGCTCCGAGGCTTGTTAGTCACCAACCCCGACTTGCAGATTGTCGCCACGACGCACTCCCCGTATTTACTCGACTGCATCGAGCCTCACGAAGTCCGCATGACCTACCTCCGTGACGACGGCTCGACCGCGTGTGACTCGTTAACGAATCACCCGGAGTTCGAGAAGTGGAAGAACGAAATGGACTCCGGCGAGATGTGGAGCCTGTTCGGCGAAGAGTGGGTCGCGAAGGCGGGTGTGGCCGGATGACGATCCAAATCGCAGTGATCCACGAAGCCCCAGCGGACTTCGTGACCGCGACGGAGTTGGCTGATCGCGTGCTACTGGAACCCGAAAGCTGGCTGAGGGATCAAAACCTTGACGACTGCCGCATATGGCACCACGAAACGAGTGCGGGCCGCGCTCTGACCTGGAGTGGGATCAAAAAGTTATCGACCGACGCCAAAATTCGCGGTCACGGCCATTTCCGCCCCAGAGGTGGCGGTTCCCCCGAACCGGGGGAAAACGACGCCAGGTCGGCCAGGAAGGCGATTCTGTTCGTATTCAAAGAATATCCTAAGATCGACGCCATCGTCTTGATCCGTGACCAGGACAAGTACCCCGACCGCCGGGCCGGATATGAGCAAGCACGTAATGAGAAGCACAGCGTGCCTATCGTCGTTGGCATCGCTGTTTTGATGCGAGAAGCGTGGATTCTGAGCGGGTTCAGCCCCGACCCCGCGGACGAAGCGGAAGACGCCCGGTTGCGAGCCGTCCGGCGGCGGCTTGGCCTCGACCCACGCACGCGCAGCCACGACATCAGCGACCCCAAGCGTGCCCTGACCGAACTCACCGCCGACGACCGCGCCCGTGAACGCCGCTGCTGGCTCGACCCGTCGCTCGCCACACTGCGTGAGCGCGGCCAGGACAACGGTCTCGCGGAGTTCCTCGACGACGTGACCGCACGCCTCGCACCGCTGTTCGGGCACGCCGCCTGAGTCAAGGGCTGCCCAAGATCGCGTCGAAGGCGCGGCGCAGTACCCAGGCTTGCTCGGTCGCGTCGGCCACGACGGCGGCGTTCTGGAGTGCCGTCCGCAGGAGCGTGCGCTCGCGCTCCGCGTCGCGGGCCACTTGCAGGATCAAGCGGGCGGTCGTCGCGTAGACCTCGTAGCAGCCGCGGTGGTCGCCCAGGTTGTACGCCGGGGCACCGATTTGCACGGCCATCGAGATGAGAATCCGCACGTCGCGCGGCGTGATCCGCGGGCCTGTCGCCCCGCCCGCGCTCAGCGAAAGTACGTCGTCGAGGCCGTCGCGGAGCACCCACGCCTTGCGGTGCTCGTCGGCGACCGCCGCCGCCTCGGCCAGCGCCCGCTCCAGGCGCTCGCGGGCCAGCGCTGGGGTCGCGGCAGCG
>JANXTD010000075.1 GCA_025352585.1 Fimbriiglobus sp. | reverse complement strand
CGAGGCGGTGACCCACCGCGTAACGCTGATCACGACCGTGTCGGCAGCGTTAGCAGCCGTGGCGGCGTGCCGGGCGATGCGCGAGCGAGAGATGACCGTCACGGCGTTGCAAGACTGGTTCCCGCCGAAAGCCTAGTCGAGCGGCGGTAGGCAGTCCATCAGCCCGGCGACGTGCTTGCAGTGGTAGTGCTGCAAGCGCTCGCCGCGGTACACGGCGTCGGCGCAACTGCAGTGCCACTGCAACACGCCGGCTTCGGTGCGTTCGAGGGCGACCTGGTACGGCAAGCGGCCGCCGCCGACATCCCAGGTCGTGACACACCCGGTGGCGCGGGGGTCGGGGGCGCGGTAGGTCACGCGGTAGGTGTACGCGGCCAGGTTCCGCTTGCGGTCGGGGCCGGGAATGCGGAGCATCAGTTCGGGGTTCTTGACGCGGGGTTGAGTCAGTTTCACGGCCAATCCTCCGGCGAAATCCTGGGCGTCTTCCTGTACCAATTATACGGCCCAGCCGACGCGATCTTGCAGGTCGGTAGCCGCCAAAACTTCCCCCCTCTCACGACTCTCGACCCGAGGATATTGCGATGACCGAACTGCCCGCCGAACCCGTCGCCTTGAAGGCCGCCTTGCGAGAGCAAGCCCGCAAGAACCGCGTCGCCCAGACGGACAAGGACGCCGTGAGTCAGCGGGTCGTCGCCGCGTTCATGGCGTTGCCGGAGTACGTCGCCGCGAAGACGGTGCTGTTCTACGTCGATGCCGGCAGTGAAGTCCGCACGCGGCACAGCCTCGCCGGGGCGATCGCGAGCGGCAAGCGGGTCGTCGTGCCGTACTGCATCGTCGAGACGAACCAGCTCGAACTGTTCCACCTCGAAGACGTGACCGAGTTGGTCGAAGGGGCGTACAAGATTCTCGAACCGAAGGTCGAGTTACGCAGCCTCCCCGGCAAGCGCGTGGAGCCGGGCGAACTCGACCTCGTGATGGTCCCCGGCACCGGCTTCGACCTGCGCGGGGCGCGCATGGGCCAGGGCAAGGGCTACTACGACCGCCTGCTCACCGGGGCGAGGCCCGACGCCCCGCTGATCGGGATCGCCTTCGACTGCCAGGTCTTCGACGCGATCCCCGTCGCCGCCCACGACGTGTTCATGGACGCCGTGCTGACCGAGACGCGGCTCATCCGCGGCGTCGGCCGGGCGAAGGCGTGACGACTATTTCGAGGCCGGCGGCGTGCCGACCAGCGCGGCCATTTCGCGGACCCAGATGTTGCGGTACATCGCCTCGTCGCCGTGGAATTGCAGGCGAATCGGCATCCGCGCGGCGTGCTTGACGTAGGCCGCCGGGCGGTCGAAGTTGGTGCTGCCCTTCAACTCGAAGTGGTTGTGGACGACGACGCCGTTGTGCAGCACGGTCACGAAGGCCGGCTTGGTGACTTTGCCGTCGTCGCCGAACACCGGGGCTTCAAAAAGGATGTCGTACGTCTGCCACTCCCCCGGCTTGCGGCTGACGTTGACCATCGGAGGCGACTGCTTGTACATCGCCCCGCACTGGCCGTCGAAGTAGGTCGGGTTGTCCACCGAGTCGAGGATTTGCACCTCGTAGCGCTCCATGATGTAGACGCCGCTGTTGCCGCGGCCCTGGCCGTTGCCCTTGACCACCGCCGGGGTGGCGAACTCGACGTGGAGTTGGCAGTCGCCGAACGACTCCTTGGTGCTGATGTCGGACTTGCGGGTGATCGCGTAGCCGTCCTTGACCTCCCAGTTCTCGCCGTTCTTCCACTGCGACAGGTCTTTGCCGTCGAACAGCACGACGGCGTCGGCCGGCGGGGCACCGGGAGTCGCCCCGGCGGCGACGACCTTCGGCTCCGGCCACACCACGCCGCTCTTGTACTCTTGCAGCAAGGCCAGCGTGGCGTTGGCCGTGGCGACGACGGCAGCCGCCGCGACGAGTAACAGCCCAGATTGACGCTTCGTCATGACGGCACCGCGAAATGGGGACGGGGGAGGGATTCGAGCCTCCGCAAGTCTACGGACGCGGCGGCCGTCGGTCACGGAGCCTTTTGCAGCGAGGTCGTCATCCCCGGCACGCCCGACTTGCGCAGGCCCGTCAGCCGCGCCCCGGCGACCTCGGCGGTGCGGCTGTTCGGCGCGAGCGTGGCGACCCGCTCGAGGCAGGCCGCCGCCTTGGCCGTCTGGCCCTTCTTGACCCAGCCCTCCGCGAGCGAGAGTTGCAGTTCGGCGACCCGCAGCGAGAACTGCTCCGCCGCGACGGCGAGTCGCTCGGGGTCGCCCTGGATCGACGCCTTCAACTCCGCGGCCTCGCGGCCCTCGGGCAGGTCGGGGAACTGCGTGCCGACCTGCTCGCAGCGGTCGAGGCAGTCGGCCAGGCGTTCGCGGCGGAAGTCCTCGCGGGCCGTGCTGAGGAACTCCTTGGCGATCATCACCCGCAGCCGATCGACCCCCTCGCCGCGGGCGGCGAAGGCGGTCAGCCGGGTCGTCGCCTCGACGGCGGCGGCGGTGCCGGCGTAGTTGCGGATGAGGCCAGAGTAGACTTCGACCGCCGCCGCCACGTCGCGGCCGGCCTCGAGTTGCTTGCCGCGCGTCAGCCGCTCCCCGGCCGACTTCTCGATCGCCGCGACGCCGGCCTCGGCCTTGACCCGGACCGGCGAGTCGGGCACGCCGGCGGCGATCGTCTTCCACAGGGCGAACGCCCGCGTCGCGTCCCCCAGGCGGAGCGCCTTGTCCCCCTCGGCGAGGTCGCGACTGGCCCACTCCGGCGTGCTGATCGTGTCGATGACCGCACTCTTGACGTGATCGCGCAGTTGGTCGGCGGTGACGTAGCCTTGCAGGAACGAGACGATCTTGCCGTCGGGTGCCGCGATCACCGTCGTGGGGTAAATCTGAATCTTGAGCGCCTGGACGAACGCCGGCTCCTTGCCGCCGTGGACCTTGACGATGACGGCCTGGCGGTTGAGCAGGTCCGCGAGCGCCGGGTCGCGGAAGGTCGTCGCGTCCTGCTTGCGGCAGTAGATGCAGTCGTCGGTGCCGACCACGACAACGAGGGGGGCGTTCTTCTCGCGGGCCTCGGCGCGGGCGGCGTTGTAGTCGGCCCGCCAGCGCACCGCGTCGTCGGCCACGAGCCGGGGGGCCGCGACCGCCGACCACAGCGACAAGGCGAGCAGCGTGCGGGCGAGGCCCGCGGAGAAGTTTCGACTCATGCAAGTCCTCATCGAAGTTCGTCGAGGGTGCGCCCCCGGCCGGGTCGGGTCGGGGGAATATCGCCGGGGCGAGACGTGGAGCGATGGGAGTAATCTACCGCCCGACTTGCGCCGGATCCTCACGAATTCAGGCGTTCGAGGGGTTCGGCCGGCGCGGCGATTGGCGCAACCGCGCGAACTGCGCCGACCCGCGGTGAAGCTGTAGCGGTCAGGCCCGCGGGTGCGCTTTGTGGTAACTCTGCTGGAGGCGCTCCGTCGTGACGTGCGTGTAGATTTGCGTCGTCGAGAGGCTCTTGTGGCCGAGCAGTTCTTGCACGCAGCGGATGTCGGCCCCGGCGTCGAGCAGGTGCGTGGCGAAGCTGTGCCGCAGGGTGTGCGGCGTCGTCCGGGGGTCCAGCCCCGCGACTTGGAGGTGCTTCGCGAGCAGCCGGCCGACACTGCGCACCGTCAGCCGGGTCGCCTGGCAGTTCAAAAAGACGGCGTCGCTGACCTTGTTGGCCCGCCGCAACAGCGCCGCGCGCTCGACGAGCCAGTCGCGCAGGGCCAGTTGCGCCGGGTGCCCCAACAGTGCGAGCCGCTCCTTCATGCCCTTGCCGCGCACGACCGCGATCCCCTCGGCGATGTCGATGTCGGCCAGGTTCAGCCCGACGAGTTCCGACACCCGCAGGCCGCCCGAGTACAGCGTTTCGAGCCAGGCGCGGTCGCGCAGGGCCAGTTCGTCGGTGCCGGGCGCGGCGAGTAACTTTTGCACGTCGGTCAGCGTCAGGAAGTGCGGCAGGTTTTTGTCGGGGCGGGGGCCGCGCAGCGAGTCGGCCGGGTTGGTCGCCAACACCCCCTCGCGGCACAGGTACTTGCCGAACGACCGCACCGCCGCGAGCCGCCGGGCGACGGTACTCTTGGCGTAGCCCTGGTTGTGCAGCCACGCCGTGAGCGCCCGGAGTGAGCGCAGGTTCCAGTCTTCGGGCCGCGTCGAACTCTGCTTGGCGTGCTCGCGCAGGAAGCCGAGGGCTTGCGTCAAGTCTTCGCGGTACGACTTGACCGTCTGCGGCGACGAGTTCTTTTCGAGGCCGAGGTGCAGCAGGAAGTCGGCGAAGGCGGCTTCGAGGGTCACGGCGTGGCGTCTCGGGGGGCCAGTTCGCCGCCGTCGAGGGCGACCACGGCGACCGCCTGTTGGTGGGCGCGCTCGGTCAGCACGGCGGCGTCGAACCAGTTGAACGCGGTGCCGGCGTCGGCGGCGGCGTCGCGGATCGCGGCGACGACTTCGTCGCGGCTGGCGTCGTCGTACACGAAGATGAAGCGCTCGGTGCCCTTGATCAAGGCCAGCACGTTCAAGTCGTGCATCGGTCGAGGCTCCGGGGGCGGTCGGCGAAGGTGACACGCAATTATCGGCGCGTCGCCGGGCGGACTTGCCGGAATGCGGGCCGTTTTTGGTGGCTCGGTCGCCGGGCCGTCGGTAGTATCCCCCCTTGCGGACGGCCCCGCGCCGCCGAACCTCGCCCGCCCCTCCCGGAGTTACCCCGCCATGGCATCGACGGCACTCGCGCCGCCCCCGACGACGACGAGCACGAACGACCGCTTCCTGTTCGCCGCCAGCTTCTTGACACTGATCGCCGCCGGCATCGGCTTCTCGGTCCGCGGCGTCATCCTCGCCGACTGGGGCACGCAGTTCGGCTTCACGCAGACCGAACTCGGCACCATCACCGGCGGCGGCCTGATCGGCTTCGGCGTGGCGATCATCTTCTTCAGCTTCTTCGCCGACCTGTTCGGCTACGGCAAGCTGATGCTCGTGGCGTTCCTGCTGCACGCCGCGTCGGCCGTGGTGACCTTCGCCGCGACGCCGGTCTACGCCGCCTACGGCAAGGACGGCGCGTTCGCCTGCCTGTCGATCGGCCTGTGGCTCTTCGCGCTGGGCAACGGCACCTGCGAGGCGGTCATCAACCCGCTCACGGCCAGCCTCTTCCCGCGCAACAAGACGCACTGGCTGAACATCCTGCACGCCGGCTGGCCGCTCGGCCTGATCCTCGGCGTCCTGATCACGCTCAGCTTCGACCTGTCCGGCTCGGTGCGCTGGGAAGCCAAGCTCGGCGTCTTCCTGATCCCGGTCCTCGGCTACGGCTTCCTGATGTTTAACCGGCCGTTCCCCAAGTCCGAGGCCGAGGCCGCCGGGGTGCCGCTCAAGAGCATGATGGGCAACGTCGGCCTGATCGGCTTCGCCGTCGCCGCGATGTTCCTCGCCTTCGCCTTCCCGACCCTGCTGACCGCCGTCGGCATCAAAGTCCCGGAGATCGGTGGCCTCGCCGGCGGTCCGCTCGTCGGCTACGTCATGGGCGCGGTCATCTGGCTGGTGTTCGCGGTCTACAGCGGCTTCTCGCCGGGCAGCTTCCTGCTGGGCTTCCTGTACCTATTGCACGCGCTGATCGGCTACGTCGAACTCGGCACCGATAGCTGGATCACCAACATCACGACTCGCGTTTTGAAGAGCGGGACGAACGCGCAACTCGCCTTCGTCTGGACCAACCTCTTGATGTTCACCCTGCGCTTCACCGCCGGCCCGATCGTCCACCGCATCAACCCCATCGGCCTGCTGCTGATTAGCGCGATCCTCGGGTGCGCGGGCCTGGCGATGCTCGGCTTGCCTTTCACCGACACGATCTGGCTGTGGCTCGCCGCCGTAACCGTTTACGGCATCGGCAAGACCTTCTACTGGCCGACGATGCTCGGCGTGATCTCTGAACGCTTCCCAAAGGGCGGGGCGCTCGCGCTCGGCCTGGCCGGCGGCATCGGCATGATCTCCGCCGGCTTCTTCGGCGGCCCCGGCATCGGCTACAAGCAAGACTACCTCGCCGTGCAGAAGATCAAGGAGACCTCGCCGGCCACCTACGCCCGGTACAAGTCCGACGCCGCGGAGGGCTTCCCGATCCTGTCCGACGTGTCGCCCGAAACCGCGCCAAAGATCGCCGGGTTCGACAACGCCAAGCTCAAGGTGTTCAACGACTACAAGGGTGGCGTCGCCGCGAAGGGTTCGGAACCCGTGATGACGACCCTCGACAAGGACCTGGCGACGCTCGACAAGGAGAAGGCCGCCGGCAAGCCGGTCGGCGAGAAGCTCGAAACGTCCCTGCGTAACCTCAAGACGTGGTGGGCGACGCAGGGCTTGCCGAACTTCGAGGCCGACAAGGAAGTCCTCACCGGGGCCGAGGACTACGGCGCGAAGACCGCCCTGCTCTACACCGCCGGGGTGCCCGCGGCGTTGGCGGTCGGCTTCCTGCTGCTGCTGATTTACTTCGCCGCGACCGGCGGCTACAAGCAGGTCCACATTTAATCGGGCCAGCTTGACCAAAAACGCGACGCCCCAGGGGACGACTCGGTCGCCCCTGGGGCGTATCATTTCCCCATGAGCCACGGCCGCACACTCGTGTTCCTCGGCACCGGCACGTCAGTCGGCGTGCCGATGATCGGGTGCGACTGCCCCGTCTGCACTTCGACCAACCCCAAGAACCACCGCACCCGATCGTCGGTGCTGTTCAAGTTCGCCGCCGGCAACCTCCTCATCGACACGTCGCCCGAGCTGCGCTTGCAGTTCCTGCGCGAGCGCATCCCGGTCGCGCACGCCGTGGCTTACACGCACTACCACGCCGACCACCTGTTCGGCCTCGACGACGTGCGCATGTTCCCCGTCCGCCTAGGCGGGCCGCTGCCGCTCTACTGCACGGCCGAAGTCGAAGGCGTCATCCGACAGTGCTTCAGCTACGCCTTCCCGCCGCCGGATTTTGACGGCGGCTTCGTGCCGAACCTGACCTTCCGGACGATCGCCACCGACCCGTTCGTCGTCCTCGGCGAGACGGTCACGCCGATCCCGCTGGTCCACGGCCGCTTCCACGTGCTGGGCTTCCGCGTCGGCGACGTGGCGTATTGCACCGACGTGAGCAGCATCCCCGCGTCGAGCCTGCCGCTGCTGCAAGGGCTGGACGTGCTGATTCTGGAC
>JANXTD010000349.1 GCA_025352585.1 Fimbriiglobus sp. | reverse complement strand
GAAGTCAAAGCCGTCAACACCCAACCGCGTTGTCCCCACGCAATTGCTCCCCTCGCTTGCGCGTCGGGCTAACAAAACCAACAAGAATCTACCGCCCCACGTCCCGCAGCGGAATCGCCGCCCGCGCGGCGTCGGCGAGCGGCTTCGGGTAGACGCCCACGGCGACCGTCGCGGCGGCGCAGATCAGCGCCACGACTAGGGCCACGTTGCCGCGGCTGGTCTCGGCGACTTTCAGCGGCGAACGCAGGGTCATCACGCCGACCAGCCGCAGGTAGTAGACCGCGCCAATCGCCGAGTTCACGACCGCGACCACGGCCAGGATGCGGGCCATCGTTTTCAGCGAGCCGGTCGTGGGGGCGTCGAACGCGCCGACGAAGAGCAGCAGCTTGCCGGCGAACCCGGCGGACAGCGGCAGGCCCAGCAGGCTGAACAGGCAGACCGCCAACGCCCCGGCCGCCCACGGGTGCGTCTTCGCCAGGCCGGCCAGGTCGTCCACCGTCTCGACGGGGTGCTCGCCGCCGGCGAGATGCACCAAGACCGCGAAGCTGCCGACCGTCATCAGGCCGTAGGTGACGAGGTAGAACAGCACCGAGTCGAGGCCGACCTGACTCGGCACGGTGCCGTTGACCACGTCCGGCAGCGTGCTCGCCACGACGAAGCCGATGAGCATGTAGCCGGCGTGCGCAATACCGGAGTACGCCAGCAGCCGCTTCAGGTTCGTTTGCAGCAGCGCGAAGGCGTTGCCGAAGGTCATCGTTACCGCGGCCAGCACCCACAGCGTCATCGGGATCAGCGTCCCGCTGGCGTCGAACGGCAACTGGTCCAGCGGCGGGTAGAGCATCCCCAACACCCTCGCCAGCGCAATGAATCCGGCGACTTTGGGGATGAAGGCGAGCTGCGCGACCACGCCCGTCGGGCCGCCCTCGTACACGTCCGGGGCGTAGAAGTGGAACGGCACCAGCGTGAGCCGGAAGCCGAGGCCGGCGATGACCAGCACGATCGCCACCAACGCCATCGGGCCGACTTGCGACTTGTGCGCGTCGTTGAGCGTATCGACGATCGCGCCGAGATTCGTCGTGCCGGTGAGGCCGTAGAGGTAGCTGAAGCCGAAGAGCATCACCGCCGACGACAGGATACTCAGCACGAAGTACTTGACCGCCGACTCCTGGCCGTCGCGGCTGCGCACCGGCAAGTACAGCAGCACGTAGGTCGGGATCGACAGCATTTCGAGCGACAGGAACAGCGTCACGAGGTCGTTGGCCCGGCCGACGAGCGACGTGCCGGCGGCGGCGACGAGCAGGCAGGCGACGTACTCGCAGGCGTTGTCGTCGCGCGTCTCGGCGTAGGCCAAGAGCGTGAACAGCGCCGCCGACGCCAGGGCGACCCACCGCACGAACGCCGCGGGGCCGGTCGGGTCGAACGGCGACAGGGCGCGCGGGTAGTACGGCGTGCCCTCGACGGTCCCCCAGAATAGCGACAACTCTTGCCAGCCCAGCACGCCCCGCAGTGACTCGACGCCGACGAGCGCGGCCAGCGCCGCCGCGCCGGCGACGCCCAACAGGCCGACGCCGACGGCGACCGCGCGGCGCGGCACCGTGATCGCCAGCACGAACAGGACACACGCGGTGCCGAGCAGCACGGTCTCGGGCAAGACGTACTGGTACGCGCCCGTCAGGAACTCTTGGTGGACGTCACGGAGGAGTTTCACGGGGGCGAGCCTACTTCGATCGGGTGTCGGGTGTCGGGTGTCGGGTGTGGTCAGCAGCGTGTTACCAGCGTGCCGCTCCGGGTCCGCCGCGTCCGGGGGGTGGGGCGTCGTCGGTCGTCGGGGATTCGGGCGGCAGGTGCAACCGCGTACTCGGCGGCAATCCCTGACGCATCCGCGCGAGGTCGGCCTGCTGCGCGACCACCGCCACGTCGCCCTTGACCGAATCGAGGACCGGCTGCGGGTAGAGACCCAGCACCACGCACAGCGCCGCGGGGATCAGGTAGCCGAGCGCCTCGGGGAGTGCCATCGCCGGCGTCACGCCCTCGCGCAAGGGCGGGGCGATGGGCGGGCCGAACAGGACGCGGCGCAACATCGTGAAGGTGTACCAGGCCGACAGGAAGATCCCCGACGCCCCGGCGACCGCCAGGCCGTAGCCCAGCGGCGAGACCACCGACGGGTCGAACAGGCCGGCCAGGATCAGCATCTCGCTCACGAAGTTGTTCAGGAACGGCAAGCCGACGTTAGCCAGGCAGACCAGCACGAACAGGAACGCGAAGCCGGGGTAGCGGCCGATCAGCCCGCCGTACTGGCTCATGTCCATCGTCCCGTGGCGGGCCTCCAGGAAGCCGAGCAGCGCGAACATCGCCCCGGTGGCGAGGCCGTGATTCACCATGTGCAGCGACGCCCCCGTCAGCCCCTCGGTGTTGAGGCTGAACAGCGCCATCACGAGCAACCCCAGGTGGCTCACGCTGCTGTACGCGGCGAGCAAGCGGAGGTTGCGCTGGCCGAAGGCGCAGAAGGCCCCGTAGACGACGCCGATGGCCCCGAGCACCCCGAGGACTTCGAGGCCGTAGGCGGTCGCGGCGTCGGGCACCAGCGGCACCACGACGCGTAAAATCCCGTAGGTGCCGAGCTTCGAGAGCACCGCGGCCAGCAGCATCGTCACCGCGATCGGGGCCTCGCTGTAGGTCGTCGGCAGCCAGGTGTGGAAGGGCACGATCGGCGTCTTGACGGCAAACCCGGCGACGAGCAGCACGAACAGCCAGACTTGCAGCCGGCGGCCGCGGGTGACTTCGGCGATCGCGGTGGCGGCCTCGGCGGCGGCGAGCGACTGCGCCTTCTCGGCGGCGGCTTGCAGGCTCAAGTCGGGCGTCGCGGGGCCGGCGGCGAGCCGGGCGTTCGCGGCGGCCAACCCGGCGTCGGCCTCGGCGAGCCGGTCGGCGGCGACGCGGGCGCGGTAGCCCCGGACGTTGCCCCAGGCCGAGGCGTTCCGCATCAACTGCGGGATCGAGTAGGTCAGCGGGCCTTCGGTCGGCAGCCGCAGCTCGCCGGCGGGGTCGGTGAACGCGCGGTAGTGCGGCCGGGCCGTCGGCTTGGGGTCGCGCGCGGTCGGCGGCGGCGGGGTCGGGTGCAGCGGCGTCGGGTTGGCCAGCACCACGCCGACCAGGCCGACGAGCGTGAACAGCGAGCCGAACAGCGTGTACAGGAAGAACAGCTTGGCGGCGTCGCGGCGGCCGCGGCCCGGCCCCCAGTTGCCGATCAGGAAGAAGGCCGGCACCAGCGTCAGCTCGAAGAAGACGTAGAAGAGCACGATGTCGAACGACAGGAACGCCCCGGTGACCGCGGCTTGCAGGGCGAACAGCCAGGCGAAGTACGCCGCCGGCCGCTCCCGGACCCGGCCCAGCGAGATCAGCACGGCGACGAGGGTCATCACACTCGTGAGCGCGACCAGCCAGACGTTCAGGCCGTCCACGCCGAGGAAGAACTGGACCTCCGGCGCGGGGACGCCGGGGCCGGGCACGGGGCCGAGTGAGAGCAGGCCCCAGGTCGTGCCGTGGGTCTGGGCGAACTCGTTGTTGGCGAGGGTCGGGTCGCCGGGCACGAAGTTGGGCTCGAAGGTCATCGCCGCGGAGCCGCGCAGGCCCTCGCGGTGCGGCCCCCGCTCGCCGCCGCGGACGTTGACGGCCCCCAGGGTGAACACGACCAGCAGCGTCGTGACGACCAGTTGCGCCGCGGCGAGCAGCCCGGCCAGGCGCGCCCCCAGCAGGGCGACGAGCAGCGCCGCCAGCAGCGGCACGCCGACGGCCGCGAGCACGAGCGCGGGCGGGATCAGTTGGAAGGTGTCCATGAATCGGTCGGCCTCGGCCCGGCGTGGGGCGTGTCAGAGTCGGGTCAGCGGGTCGAGCGCAGCACGATCACCGTCAGGAACACCGCCGTGCCCAGCACCATGCCGAGCGCGTAGAACTGGACCAGGCCGTTTTGCAGCGGCCGCAGGACCGCCGCAGCGATCTCGGGGAGCGAACTCACCAGGCGGGCGACCGACGCCAGGCCGAGGTCGATCTGCCGGCCGGCCGCCGCGAGGAACTCGGCCGGCTTGACGAACACCGCCGCGTACACGTCATCGACGTAGAGCTTGTTGCGCGACAGGGCGTAGACCGGCTCCAGGCCGCCGGGCACGACCTCCGGGCCGCCCTTGCCGTAGACGCGCCAGGCGATCAGCACGCCCAACAGCGCGACCGCGGTACTGAGGCCGGCGATGGCGAGGTTCAGGTGCGGCTCGGGGTGCGCGTCGGGCAGGTGGGCACTCTCGGTGGCCAGGCGCAGCCCCGGCGTGCGGGCGACGAACTTCGAGAAGGCGTGGTTGACCGGCTCGACCGCCAGGCCCAGGAAGACCGCCCCGACGGCCAGCACGATCAGCGGCACCGTCATGCCGCGCGGCGACTCGTGGGCGTGGCCGTGGGCTTCTTCGGGGACGCGCTCGGTGCCCCAGAAGGTCAGGAAGTAGGCGCGGAAGGTGTAGAACGCCGTCAGTCCCGCGGTCGTGAACGCCAGCGCCAGCGCGAGCAGGTACCCCGCCTGGTGGCCGTGGCGCGACTCGGCCGCGCCGTAGAGCACGTCGAGGATCTGGTCCTTGCTCCAGAAGCCGGCGAAGATCGGCACCCCGGACAGCGCGAGGGCACCGCACAGGAAGGTCAGGTGCGTCACCGGCATGAGCTTGCGCAGGCCGCCGAACTTGCGCAGGTCGATGACGTTGCCCATCGCGTGCATGACCGACCCGGAGCCGAGGAACAGCAGTGCTTTAAAGAAGGCGTGCGTCACGAGGTGGAACAGCGCCGCGGTCACCGCCAACCCAGGCGACACCAGCCCGCCGGTGCCGAGCGCCATGAACATGAAGCCGAGTTGACTCACCGTCGAGTACGCCAGCACCCGCTTGAGGTCGTTTTGCGCGAGCGCGATGAACGCGGCGACGAAGGCGGTGAACGCCCCGATCAGCGTGACGGCCAGTTGCACGTCGGGGACCAGCACGAACAGCGGCGAGCAGCGGGCCAGCAGGTACACCCCGGCCGTGACCATCGTCGCGGCGTGGATCAGCGCCGACACCGGCGTCGGGCCTTCCATCGCGTCGGGCAGCCAGACGAACAGCGGCAGTTGTGCCGACGTGCCGACCGCGCCGCAGAACAAGAGCAGGCAGGCGAGGTTGAGTTGGCCGTGGGTCTCGGGGTGCGTCGAGATGAACTCGAAGACCGCGGTGAAGTCGGTCGAGTAGCCGCCGATCGACCAGAGCAGGAACACGCCCAGCACGAGGCCCACGTCGCCCAACCGGGTGACGAGGAACGCCTTGCGCGCCGCCGCCGCGGCCGACGGCTTGGCGTAGTAGTAGCCGACGAGCAGGTAGCTGCACAGGCCGACGCCCTCCCAGCCGGCGAGCATCAAGAGGAAGTTGTCGGCGAGGACCAGCAGGCACATGGCGAAAACGAACAGGCTCATGATCGCGAAGTAGCGGGCGTAGCCGGGGTCGTGGTGCATGTAGCCGGCGGAGAAAATCGCGATCCACGTCGCCACGAAGGTCACCGTCAGCAGCATCACCGCCGAGATCGGGTCCACGGCGACGGAGTACTTCGCCTCGAAGCCGCCGGCCTTGAACCACGTAACACTCGGCGACGCGAACGACACCGTCTCGCCGGGGGCCGTGGCGACCAGGAACAGGACGTAGCCGGCGACCATCGCGGCCACGGCGAACGCCGCGACCACCGGCAGGTGCGCGGCGTCGCGCGCCTTGGTCACTCCCATCACACTCGCGGCGATCGCGGCGAGTAGCGGCAGGGCGAGCGCGATCAGGG
>JANXTD010000065.1 GCA_025352585.1 Fimbriiglobus sp. | reverse complement strand
GGGTTTCTCATAGTCACCTATCTCGGAGGTTGAGTCCAGAGGGAAATCGCAACAGGGTCGAAATTTGATCCCGTCGCACAGTCGGCCGACGGTACGAGTTCAGGCGGGTGTTTTGCGCTGCGGGTTACTACAATCGCCCTTCGGACTCCTCGCCAACCCCATCGACCGAGACTATGCCGTGCACGCCAACAGTAAACTGCTCTTCGACAAGTACGCCCGCGAGCACTTCCCGGCGGGCCGCAAGGTGCTCGAGATCGGCCCGGACTTGTCGCCGTCGAACTACCGCAAAATCGCCGACCCCACCAACGCGATGACGTGGGACACCGTGGACTTCCCACGCGACTTCCCGACGACGTTCACGCTCCGCGAGGAGTACCACTTCCCGATCGCGGCCGACACTTACGACGTGGTGCTTTCGGGGCAGGTGATCGAGCACGTCCGCAAGGTCTGGGTCTGGATGAAGGAGGTCACGCGGGTCTGCAAGCCGGGCGGCCTCGTCATCACGATCAACCCCGTGAGTTGGCCCTACCACGAGGCCCCCGTCGATTGCTGGCGCATCTACCCCGAGGGGATGCGCGCCCTGTGCGACGACGCCGGCCTCGACGTGGTGTATTGCGAGTTCGAGTCGCTGGAGTCGAAGGCGTTCCACGCCGCGTTGCCGGGCCGCTCGCCCGACTGGCAGCCGAAGTTCGTGCGGCGGGCGTTCGCGATGCTGAACCGCTTCAAATTCCCCGTGGAGTGCGCCTTCGACACGATCACGATCGCTAGGAAGCGGTAAAGCCAGAGTACAAAGTGCAGAATGAAAACCGAAACCTCCCGAAGAATCGCCGGGATCGGCGGCTTTCGATTCTGCACTCTGCACTCTGCACTCTGCACTCTGCACTCTTGATGAGTTCGCACCCCGCCCTGCGCCTATAATCGCCGCATGGACACGCCCGCGATTCGCACCGAAGACCTCACCCGCACCTACCGCAAGGGCCGCAAAGGGTGGCTCCGCAGGGCCCCGGCCGAGTCCGAGTTCGTCGCACTCGGCGGGGTCAGCCTCGAAGTCCGGCCCGGCGAACTCTTCGGCCTCCTCGGCCCCAACGGCGCGGGTAAGACGACCCTCATCAAGATCCTCACGACACTCTTGTCACCCAGCGGCGGCCGGGCGTGGGTTGACGGGCACGACGTGGTCGAAGACCCTTACGCCATCCGGCCGCGCATCAACGTCGTCTCCGGCGGCGAGTCGTCGGGCTACGGCATCCTCACGGTGCGCGAGAACCTCTGGCTCTTCAGCCGCATCTACGGCGTCAGCAACGCCGACTGGAAGACGCGGGCCGACAAGATGCTCGACGTGGTCGGCCTCAACGAGAAGGCCAACAGCCGCGTCAGCCACCTCTCGACGGGGCAGCGCCAGAAGATGAATTTCTGCCGCGGCTTCCTGACCGACCCCAAAATCCTCTTCCTCGACGAGCCGACGCTGGGCCTCGACGTGACCGCGGCGCGGGCCATTCGCGGTTTCATCCGCGAGTGGATGGCCGAGCGCCCCGAGCGCACGCTACTCTTGACGACGCACTACATGGCCGAGGCCGACGAACTGTGCGACCGGCTCGCCATCATCGACCGCGGCAAGGTGCTCGCCTGCGACACCCCGGCCAACCTCAAGCGCCGCGTCCAGGAGTACCCGATGTTCGCCCTGAGCTTAACACCCGGCCAGAAGCTCGACCTGCGCGGCACACCGGGCGTTCACAACGTGACGAACACCGAGACGCCGACGACGGTCGAGGTTAAGGTCGCGCTCAAGGACGAGTCGGCGATCGGGGCGGTCGTCCAGGCGGTCGTGGCAAGCGGGGCGAAAATCTTAAACTTGACGAAGGTCGAGCCGACGCTCGAAGACGTCTTCCTCGAACTCGTCGGCCGCCGGCTGACCGAACCCTCGGTGGCAGTTTAAGGCGAACCGCAACCGAAAAAACCGATTTACCGCATAGGGCAGGAGAGGGCACGAGAGAAAGGCATCAAGCCGTGCTAGAAAACCACCCTGCGAAAGGCTGCCGTTTCGATGAAGAGGCCGCACGAAATAGGACTCGGTTTTAGC
>JANXTD010000059.1 GCA_025352585.1 Fimbriiglobus sp. | reverse complement strand
CGACGCCCTCGCCCCCGGAGGTTGACTTCCCGTGACTCTACTCGCCTCGGCCTCGACCGGCTCGATTCTGCTCAACGTGCTGATCGTCTTTGTGAGCCTGATGTTGATGTTCATCATCCTCATCCAGCGCGGCAAGGGCGGCGGCCTCGCGGGGGCGTTCGGCGGGGCCGGCGGCTCCAGCGCCTTCGGCTCCAAGGCCGGCGACACCCTGATGAAGGTGACGCTCTACCTCGCCGCAGGCTGGATCTTCCTGATCATGGTCCACGTCAAGGTCGCCAAGCTCGACAACGAGGGCGGCAACGTGAAGTCCGCCGTGAGCGCCCCGAACGGCTGACCGACGCCCCCAACGCCTCCGAGGGACGACCCCGTGCTGCTCAGCATGACCGGCTTCGGGTCGGCCGACGCCAAGACCGCCGACCTCACCGTCGGCGTCGAGGTCCGCTCCGTCAACAACCGCCACCTCAAGGTGACGGTCCGCGGCAGCGACCCGTACCCCCTGCTCGACGCCGAGTTCGAGAAGCTGATCCGCAAGCGCGTCAAGCGTGGCACGGTGCTGGTGCAGATTCGCGTCGAGCGCCCGGCGCGGCCCGGCGGCCAGTCGATCAACGCGACCCTGTTGAAGTCCTACCTCGACCAGCTCGAAAGCGTCGTCGCGGAGATGGGCAACCCGTCATTGCTCGGGCCGCTGGCGGGGGCGGCGCTGGGCCTGCCGGGCGTCGCCCCGGAGTCGGGCCACAGCGGCTCGAAGGTCGCCGACGACGAGTGGCCGACGGTCGCCGCAGCGACCGAAGTCGCTCTCGTCAAGCTCGACGCCTCGCGCAAGGCCGAGGGCCAGGCGATGGCGACCGAGTTACTCGGCTACCACCGGCACATCGGCGAGAAGTTACTGGCCGTCCGCGAGCACCTGCCGCAGGTCATGAGCGACTACCGCGCCCGGCTGTTGGGGCGCGTCCGGCAAGCCGTGGCGGACGCGGGCGTCACGGTCGAGCCGGAGCAACTCATCCGCGAGATCGCGCTGTTCGCCGACCGCACCGACGTGGCCGAGGAGGTCCACCGGCTCACGGCCCACCTGGTGCAGTTCGACGAGATCGTCCGCACCGAGTCCGACAGCGCCGGCCGCCGGCTCGAATTCGTCGCCCAGGAGATGGGCCGCGAGGTCAACACGCTGGGGTCGAAGGCCGGCGACGTGGCCGTCTCGAAGCTGGTGTTCGACATGAAAGTGGCGCTCGAAAAGATCCGCGAACTCGTGCAGAACGTCGAATGACCGCACCCGCAACGCACGGCCCGCTGATCGTCGTCGCCGGCCCCAGCGGCGTCGGCAAATCGACGCTGGTCGAGGCGCTGCTGAAGTCCACCGACTTGCCCCTCCGCCGCGCGGTCACGGCGACGACGCGACCGCCGCGGCCCGGCGAGGCGGCGGGGGTCGATTACCACTACTGGACGGCGGACGAGTTCCGCGCGGCCATCGACGCCGGGGCGATGCTCGAGTACGCGGTGGTCCACGGGTCGGATTTCTACGGCACGCCACGCCGCGAGGTCGAGCCGCACCGGGCGGCGGGCGGCGCGGTCGTGCTGGTCATCGACGTGCAGGGGGCCGAGAACGTCCGGCGGCTCGACCCCGGCGGCCACCTGTCGGTGTTCGTGCTGCCGCCGTGCGAGGCGGCGCTGGAGGCCCGCTTGCGGGGCCGCGGCAGCGAGGACGAGGCGAAAGTCCAACGGCGGCTCCAGACCGCGCGGGCCGAACTCGCCCGCGCCGGCGAGTTCGACGCCCGCATCGTCAACGACGACTTGAGCGAGGCGGTCGCGGCCCTGGAGGCCGTGGTCCGCGGCGAGATGACGCGGCGCTTGACACCCCGATAAGTTCTTCACAAAGGTGCTACCGAATGCTCGACGAACTCAAAGAAGAAGCGATCGTCAACAAGGTCGGCGGGCGCTTCAAGCTCTCGACGCTGATCCAGAAGCGCATGGGGGCCTTGAACAAGGGGGCCAAGCCGCTCGTCGATTTGCGCACGCCCAACAAGATGGCGATCGTGATCGAGGAGATCATGCAAGACAAGATCTACCTCGACCCCACCGGCGAGGTGCAGACGACCAACATGACCATCACGATGAACCTGCCGACGCCCTACTTCGCGGGCGGCGCGGCGGCGTCCGTGAAGCCGGCGGCCGGGGCCGCTGCCGCAGCGACCGACGACGACGACGACTGACCGAGGGGCGAACCGGGGTGCGGCGTGCGGCGTAGTGACCGACGTGTCCCCGCCCCGCCGCCTCACCGGGTTTCGATATGGCCGAGCCTGAAGTCACGCCCAAGTTGCTCGCCAGCACGACGGGCAACGCCGAAGGCTACGCGCCCATCTCCTGGACCGCCGTCGCCGCCCTGGCCGCGGCCGTCGCCTTCCTGCTCTTCACGGCCTGGCGGGCGGCGGTCGCCCTCGGCGACCGGCAGTCGCTCATCGAGCCGCGGCTGCTCGTGTTCCCGGCCCTCGCCGTGCTGCTCGCCTTCGTCGCCCGCCGGCAAATCCTCGGCTCCGAGGGCACCCGCACCGGCCTGCGCTACGCCAACGCCGCCTGGTACATCGCCGCGGTTGGCGGGCTGACTTACGCGACGTACCTCTTCGCCATCGAGTTCACGATCCGCCGCGACGCCGAGCGCGAGTTCCTGACGTTCGCCAACCGCCTCGTCGATCTCAAGCCGACCGACCCGGCCGACCCCGGCCTCTACGCGGCGATTTACACGCTGATCCCGCCGGGGGCGCGGGCTTCCGTGGCCGGCGAGGCCGACGCCGTGAACATGGACACCGGCTTCAAGGACGTGGTGCTGGGCTTCCGCTCGACCGACCTGGTGCGGGTCTGCTCGCGCAATCCCGGCCGCGTCGTGTTCCAGACGACGGGCCTGGTCGATTGGGAGCAGAAGCCGCGGCTGATCACCTGCACGATCAAGGCGCGGCTGAGCTGCCCGGAGGGCGACTTCGACCTGGTGGTGCCGATGCGGGCCGAGGTCGAGGACAACCGCCAGCGCCGCTGGATGGTCGTCCCCAGCAAGGAGGGGTTCGTCCGCGGCCGCCGGCTGACGCCCTACGGCTGGCTCGTCGAGGGCGTCGAGCAGTCCGGCCGGCAGGTCGTCGGCGACCTGACGAACGCGCTGAGTCGCCCCGGCTACGCGAACGTCGCGCTGATGGCCTACGTCCTGCCCGACTCCGACGTGGCGCGCGCCGTCAAGTTCACCGACGCGGCGAACGCCACGATGCCGGGCCGGGCCGCCGTCACCGGCGCGATGGGGCTGTTCCCGGCACTGCCCCCCGG
>JANXTD010000031.1 GCA_025352585.1 Fimbriiglobus sp. | reverse complement strand
GGCCGGGGTCAGCCGGGCGACGGGGCGGTCGCCGTCGGTGATCACCAACTCCTCGCCGGGGGCCAGCCGGCGGATCAGCTCCGGCAGCGTCGCCTGGGCTTCTTGAAGGCTGACCGTGACCATCGCGCGACCTCCGGGTCGGGTTCGACACCGGGCATCCTACCCGCCGCCCCGCCGGAACGCACGCCCCCCGCAACTCCCGCGGGAGTAGCTATACTGAGCGCTCCCCGCGTGTCCCGCGGGGGTCCGTTGCCTGTTCGGAGTGGTTCCCCATGACAGTGCGTTCCCGCTTCCTCGCGGCCGTCGCCGCGGTTGGTGCCCTCATGACAAGTCTCCCGACGGCCCACGGCGACGAGGGCATGTGGCTCTTCAACGCCCCGCCGCTCACGCAACTCAAGGCGAAGTACGACTTCACGCCCGACGCCGCGTGGCTCGAGCACGTCCAGAAGTCGAGCGTGCGGTTCAACTCCGGCGGCTCCGGCTCGTTCGTCTCGAAGACGGGGCTGGTCATGACCAACCACCACGTCGGCGCGGACGACCTGCAAAAACTCTCGACGAATGAGAAGAACTACCTGCGAGACGGCTTCTACGCCAAGACCGCGGCCGAGGAGATCGCCTGCAAGGGGCTGGAACTCAACGTGCTCCAGTCGATCAAGGTCGTGACCGACGAGGTGACGAGTGCCGTGACGGCGGAGATGGCCCCGGCCGACGCCTTCAAGGCCCGGCAGGCGAAGATTGGTGCGATCGAGAAGGCCGCCGCCGACCCCGCCAAGGGCATCCGCGCCGACGTGGTGACGCTGTTCGCCGGGGGGCAGTACCACCTGTACGTCTCGAAGAAGTACACCGACATCCGGCTCGTGTTCGCCCCCGAGAAGGGCATCGCGTTTTTCGGCGGCGACGCGGACAACTTCGAGTACCCGCGCTACGACCTCGACATCTGCTTCTTCCGCGTCTACGACGGCGGCAAGCCGCTGGCCCCGGAGCACTTCCTGAAGTGGAGCGAGGCCGGCAGCAAGGAGGGCGAGTTGATCTTCGTCAGCGGCCACCCCGGCCGGACGACGCGGCAGAACACCATCGCCGAACTGGAGTACCAGCGCGACACCGGCTACCCGTACCTGCTGACGCGGCTGAACCGCCTCGAAGTGCTGATCAACTCGTGGGTGCAGCGCAGCGAAGCGAACCGCCAGAAGGGCGAGGAGGAGCTGTTCGGCATTCAAAACAGCCGCAAGGCCCGCATCGGCGGCCTCGCCGGGCTGCTCGACCCCGCACTCATGGGCCGCAAAGCCGCGGAGGAGCAGCGCTTGAGGAAGTTCGCGGAGGACCGGTACTCCGAGGAGGGCCGCAAGACGGACGCCGAGGAGGCGTCGCGTAAGGCCGCCGTCACCGCGTTCGACACGATCGCCGCGGCCGAGAAGCTGCGGGCCACGCTCGTGAAAGACGCCGCCTTCTACGCCAACGGCTCGGCGTTCAACACGGCCTACTTCGGCTTCGCCCGCACCCTGCTGCGGGCCGGCGACGAGAAGCCGAAGCCCGCGGCCGAGCGGCTGCCGGAGTTCGGCGACGCCAAGGCGCAGAGCCTCGAATTCGCCCTGTTCAGTGACGCCCCGCACTACGACGACTTCGAGACGCTGAAGCTCGCCGACAGCCTGACGATGCTGGCCGGGCACTACGGCCTGGCCGACCCGCTGGTGACGAAAGTTCTCGCCGGCAAGTCGCCGCGCGACCGGGCGTTCGAGTTGGTGAGCGGCACCAAGGTGAAGGACCCGGCGGTGCGCAAGAAACTCTACGAGGGCGGCAAGACGGCCGTCGATGCGGCCAACGACCCGATGATCGAGTTGGCCAAGCTCGTGGACGCGAAGTCGCGTGAGATCCGTAAGGAGTTCGAGACGAAGATCGACGAGCCGAAGCGCGCCGCCTACGCCGCGCTGGCGAAGGCCCGCTACCAGATGGACGGCGACAAGACCTACCCCGACGCGACCTTCACCCTGCGGCTGAGCTACGGCACCGTGAAGGGCTACCAGGAGAACGGCCAGGCGGTCCCGGCGTTCACCGACTTCGCCGGCCTTTACGAGCGCAGCAAATCGCAGGGCAACAAGGACCCGTTCGAGTTGCCGAAGCGCTGGGAGGAGAAGAAAGCGAAGCTCGACCTCAAGACCCCGCTGAACTTCGTGAGCACGGCCGACATCATCGGCGGCAACAGCGGGTCGCCGGTCATCAACGCCAAGGGCGAAGTGGTGGGGCTGATCTTCGACGGCAACATCCAGTCGCTCGTCCTCGACTTCATCTACGACGCGACCGAGGCCCGCGCCCTGAGCGTCGATAGCCGCGGCATCGTCGAGTCGCTGCGTAAGGTGTACGAGGTGACCGCGCTGGCCGACGAGTTGCAAGGGAAGTAAGCGGCCGAGTAAGAATCTTGCCGCGGAGACGCAAAGA
>JANXTD010000024.1 GCA_025352585.1 Fimbriiglobus sp. | reverse complement strand
ACAAGGGTGAAGGCAAAGACAAGACCGCTGGCAAGGAACAGACCGGCGGTCAGGCCAACGGCAAGTCGCCGGAAGCCAAGCAGCCGACGCCGGAGCAAGTGAAGGAGGCCCAGAAGCTCGCGGAGGACTTGACCTCGAAGGACGACGCCACGCGGCAGGCGGCCGAGAAGAAAGTCGATGAGGCCGTCGGCAAGGAGAAGCGCGAGCAGTTGCAGCAAGACTTGAAGGACGCGCAGTCCGGCGACCCGGCCAAGGCCGAGGCCGCGAAGAAGCGCCTCGAAGAGCGGGCGAAGCCGAAGCCGGGCGACCAGGCGAAGGGCGACCTGCGTGGCCCCGGTGCCCGGCCCGACACGCCCGGCGACAAGCTCGACGACGACCCCAAGAACCGCCGCAAGACGGCCGACTTGCAGTTGAAGAACTTCGAGAAGGCCAAGGGCGACGCCGAGTTGCAGAAGAAGCTCGGCTACACGCCGGAGCAATACGACGAGTTCCTCAAGGGCTACCGCGACCTCGTCCAGCGGCAGAACGACGCCGCCGACAAGCCTGAAGTCCTGCCGATGCCGACCGAGGCCGGTGGGCCGACGACGATCCGCGTCAGCGAGGGGGCCGGCGCGAAGCCGCTCGAGAAGAAGACCGACGGCAGCACCGGCACGGCCGGCGGCGGCGTCGGCACCGCGCCGCCGGGGTTCTCGGACGCCCAGCGCAAGTTCGCCGAGGAGGCCGCGAAGCTCCGCAAGCCCGACCCGAAGAAGTGACGACGCGACGGTTCTCCCCCCTCACCCCGGTGCAAACGCGACATGACTTTCCCGCGCTACTTAACGTCGTTCGACAACCGCCGGGCGACCCACCGCTTCGCCGATCTGCTGGTCATCGGGGCCGGCATCGCCGGGCTGAGGGCTGCCCTCGAAGCCCCGCCCGAGATGAATGTCCTGGTGGTCACGAAGGACCGCATCACCGAGAGCAACAGCAGCTACGCCCAGGGCGGCATCGCCGGGGTAATGTCGCCCGAAGACCGCTTCGAGAACCACGTCGAAGACACGCTGGTCGCCGGCGACGGGCTGTGCCAGCGCGAGGTCGTCGAACTGGTGGTGCGCGAGGCCCCCGAGCAGATCGAGAAGCTCGTCGAGTGGGGCACGCTGTTCGACCTCGAAAACGGCGCGCTCGCCCTGACCCGCGAGGGCGGCCACAGCCACCGCCGCATCGTCCACGCGCTGGGCGACTCGACCGGCCACGAGGTGATGCGGGCGATCATCGCCAAGGCCCGCGCCGCCTCGAACGTCACCATCCTCGACGACACCTTTACGCTCGACCTGCTGACCGACAACGGGGCGTGCGCCGGGGCGATCGTCCGGCACGCCTCGCAGGGCAAGCTGCACATCTGGGCCAAGCAGACCGTGCTGGCGGCCGGCGGCTGCGGCATGGTCTACCGCGAGACGACCAACCCGCCCGTGGCCACCGGCGACGGCATGGCGGCGGCCTACCGCGCGGGGGCCGAGCTGCGGGACATGGAGTTCATGCAGTTCCACCCGACGGTCCTCTACGTCGCGGGGTCGGCGCGGCACCTCATCAGCGAGGCGGTCCGCGGCGAGGGGGCGTACCTGCGCGACGTGAACGGCCACCGCTTCATGCCCGACTTCGACCCCCGCGGCGAACTCGCCCCGCGCGATGTCGTCGCCCGCGCCATCTTCCGCACGATGGAGACGACGCAACACCCCAACGTCTACCTCGACCTCTCACACCTGTCGCCGGACCTCGTGACGACGCGATTCCCCGGCATCAGCCGCACCTGCCGGGCGTTCGGCCTCGACATCACGACCGACCGCATCCCCGTCCGGCCCGGTGCGCACTACATGATCGGCGGCGTGACGGTCGATATGGAGGGCCGCACGACCCTGCCGAACCTCTGGGCCGCCGGCGAAGTCACGTCGAGCGGGCTGCACGGGGCCAACCGGCTGGCGTCGAACAGCCTGCTCGAAGGCCTCGTCTACGGGGCGATCTGCGGCCGCAACGCCGCCGCCGCCGCGCTGGCCACGCCGGACAGCCTGCGGGTACCGGTCGAGCGCTTCGCCATGCCGCCGCAGGAGCCGGACGGCTACTTCGACCCGACCGACGTGGCCAACTCGCTGAAGTCGCTGATGGTGCGCAAGATGGGCATCGTCCGCGACCGCAAGAGGCTGGGCGAGGCGGCGGAGCAGGTCGAGTTCTGGTGCCGCTACGCCTTGCGTAAGGAGTTCGACAACCGGCCCGGCTGGGAGTTGCAGAACCTGCTCACGGTCGCGCGGCTGATGATCGCCGGGGCGACGGCCCGCGAGGAGTCGCGCGGCACGCACTTCCGCAGCGACTTCCCGGCCCGCGCCGGCGACGCCTTCAACCGCCAGGTGCCGTCGCCTTCGAGGGTCGCCTCCGAGTCGGCGGCGGCGTAGAAACTCGGACGGTTCCGTTCCGGTGCGGAAGTGGTAAAATGCCGCACGCCCCCTCCCCGACACGCCCGAGACTTTTGTCATGGCCCCGCGGAGTACCCCGACCGTCCCCGCGCCCAACGCCGACCAGCGCCGCGTCGCCGTGGAGAACTACGACCGCGCCCGGCAGGTCATCGCCACCGGCAACTTCGACTACGGCATCTCGCTGCTGACCCTGTGTTGCCAGCTCGACCCCGGCAACTTCACGTTCCGCCGCGAACTCCGCCGCGCCCAAAAAGAGAAGTACGACAACAACCTGCGCGGCAGCCGGTTCGCCTTCTTCACCACGCCCCGCCTGAAGGCCCGCGTCAAGGGGGCCGAGGCCAAGCGCGACTACCTGCGCGTGCTTGAGCACGGCGAGGCGGTGCTGACGCGCAACCCCTGGGACCTCGGCACCCAGATGGACATGGCCGAGGCGTTCGACGCCTTGGGCCTCATCGAACTCGCCATCTTCTCGCTCGACCAGGCCCGCCAAAAATACCCCAAGGACGCCACGCTGAACCGCAGCTTAGCGAGACTCTTCGAGAAGCGCGGCGACTTCAAGCAGGCGATCATGCTCTGGCAACTCGTCTACCAGAACAACCCGCAAGACGTCGAGGCGTCTCACAAGGTCAAGTTCCTCGCCGCCAGTGAAACCATCGCCAAGGGCGGCTACGAGGAGGCGGCGGCCGGCACGAAGGAGTCGCCGATCCTCGCCCGCATGGAGGCCCAGTCGAGCGACCGCAACGACAAGTCGAGCCGCGAAATCGCCCCGCTCTTGAAGCGGCTGGAGGCCAACCCGACCGAGCCGACGCTGTACGTCCAACTCGCCGCCGCGTACAAGCGCAGCCACCAGGACGACCGCGCCCGTGCGGTGCTCCAACAAGGTCTCGGGCCGACGGGGCAGCACTTCACACTGCAACTCGAACTGCACGAACTCGACCTGGCCCCGTTCCGCAAGAACCTCGAACTGACCGATGCCAAGCTGAAGGCCTTGGGCAAGTCGGCGGTGAGCGACGACACCGACTTCGACGGGCCGACGGAAGACGACTTGCGGACCAACCACGCCAAGCTCACCAAGGAAGTCTTGACCCGCGAGGTCGAAATCTTGCGACTGCGGGCCGAGCGCTTCCCCAACGACCTGGGCCACCGGCTCGAACTCGGAGCGCGGCTCCTCCGGGGCGACCGTATCGACGACGCGATCAGCGAACTGCAAGTCGCCCGGCGGGACGAGAAGTTGAAGGGGCGGGCGGCGATGTACCTGGGAGCCTGCTTCCGCAAGCGCAACAACTGGCGGCTCGCCCAGCGCAACTTCGAGGAGGCGCTGGCGTCGATCCCGGCGAGCGACGAGGCGGGCCGCAAGGAGGTGCTGTTCCAACTGGCCACCGGCAGTGCCGAGAACAACGACTTGCCGCGGGCGGTCGATCTGGGCCACGAGTTGGCGAACCTCGACTTCGCGTACAAGAACATCGGCCAGATGCTCGAAGACTGGGAGACGCGGGCCGGGAAGTCGTGACGCCCCACCGCATCCGCCTCGCCGGCTTCTGGGTCGCCACCCCGACCGCCGACGGCCGCGTCGAACACGCCCGCAGCTTCGGCCGGCCGCGGACGCAGGGCGAGGGCGAAACCCTGTGGGTGGTGACCGCAACTCCTGGCGAGGTCAGCGTGAATGGCGTGTTACTGGGTGTTGGCGTCGAGGTGCTTGTCGGGGTCGAGTTGCAGCCGCGGAACCGGCTGGCGATCGTGACGGCGGGGGAGTTGGGCGAGGTGGCGTTGGAGGTGCGGTTTTAATTGGTGGCGAAACCCATGAGGGGGGTCAACGGCGGATTCCACCTAAACCAATGACGAGCCGGGAGCGTCAGCG
>JANXTD010000343.1 GCA_025352585.1 Fimbriiglobus sp. | reverse complement strand
CGTAACGGAGAGAGATCGATGGCCGAGAAGCAGCAGAAGGGAAACGCCCAATCCAAGGGCAATGCCCCCGCGAAGGACGATAACAAGATTACCACGCGGGCCGCCAACTATTCGGAGTGGTATCTGGAGATCGTCCGCCGGGCCGGTTTGGCGGAGAACTCCGACGTGCGCGGCTGCATGGTCATCAAGCCGACCGGCTACGCCATCTGGGAGAAGATGCAACGCGGCCTCGATCGGATGTTCAAAGACACCGGGCACGTGAATGCGTACTTCCCGCTGTTCATCCCCATGTCATACCTCGCCAAGGAAGAGGAGATGGCGGAGGGGTTCGCCAAGGAATGCGCGGTCGTGACGCACTACCGATTGAAGGCCGAGAAGGGCAAGCCGTTACAGGTCGATCCGACGGCCGAGTTGGAGGAGCCGCTGATCGTCCGGCCGACCTCCGAGACGATCATTTGGCGCACCTACAAGGACTGGATTCAGAGCTACCGCGACCTGCCGATCCTCGTCAATCAGTGGGCCAACGTCGTCCGCTGGGAGATGCGCACGCGGCTGTTCCTGCGCACGACCGAGTTCCTGTGGCAGGAGGGCCACACCGCCCACGCCAACCAACAGGAGGCCGAGGAGGAGACGTTGCGCATGGTCAACGTCTACAAGAAGTTTGCCGAAGAATTCATGGCGATGCCGGTGATGGTCGGCCCCAAGTCCGAGGGGCAGAAGTTCCCCGGCGCGGTTTACACGTTGTGTATCGAAGCGATGATGCAAGATGGCAAAGCCTTGCAGGCCGGCACGTCACACTTCCTGGGGCAGAACTTCGCCAAGGCGTTCGACTGCTCGTTCCAGAACGAGAAGGGCCAGCGCGAGTCGCCGTGGGCGACGAGTTGGGGCGTCAGCACGCGGCTCATCGGCGGGCTGATCATGACGCACTCCGACGACAACGGCCTCGTCTGCCCGCCGCGGCTCGCGCCGATCCACGTCGCTATCGTGCCGCTGGGCCGCACCGACGCCGAGCGCGCCCCGGCGATCGCCGCCGCGGAAAAGCTCGCCGCCGAGTTGCGGGGCATGCCGCGCGACGACTTTTTCAGCTACGAGCCGATCACGGTCAAGATCGACGTGATGTTCGACAAGCAGCCCGGCTACCGCTACGCCGAGCACGAGCTACGCGGGGTGCCGGTCCGCGTCGAGATCGGGCCGAAGGATCTCGAGAAGTCGGCCTGCGCGGTCGCCCGGCGTGACGTGCCCGGCAAGGAGGGCAAGCAGTTCGGCGTCCCGCTCGACGGCGCGGCGGCCCACATCAACACCCTGCTGCGCGACATCCAGGCCAGCCTCTTGAAGAAGGCCAAGGCGTACCGCGACGCGGGGCTGAAGACGGCCGACACCTACGCGGAGTTCCAGGAGAAGCTCGAACTCGGCGGCTTCGTCGCGGCGCACTGGGACGGCACGCGGGAGACCGAGGACAAGGTGCAGGCCGAGACGAAGGCGACGATCCGCTGCATCCCGTTCCCCGAGAACGGCCTCGAAGTCGCGCCGGGCGTCTGCATGGTGACCGGCGCTCCGTCGAAGCAGCGCGTCCTGTTCGCGCGGGCGTACTGACGGGACTCGGCTACGCCGCCTCGGCCACGCCGCAGTGGGGGCAGGTGACGAGGTACTTCAGCCGCGGGTTGCGGCAACGCGGGCACGGCAGCTTCTTGCCGGGCCGGCGCACGGCGAGGTACATCAGCCCGCCGTACCAACTCGCCGCCAGGCCGAACGCCAGGCCGGCCAGGATGCCGACCGGCGGGAACACGGCCATGAGCGGTAACCCCAACGCCGGGCCGGCCCCCTGGAACACGAAGTACGCGGCGACCCAGGGCAAGGTCTGCATCCCTCGCGCGGCCGCGTCTTTGGCGAGCAACACCCCGACGGCCATCACGGCGATCATGTAGAGGGCCGCGGCCACCACGGCAACAATCACGACCGCGATCCCCAGGCCGAGCAGCCCGGCCGCCGTGAAGTTGGCGTGCGAGTCGTCCCGCGATGTCGGCGTGCGGTCCCAGACCGGGTCGCGATCCGGGAGCGAAGGCGTCGCCGCAGCCGGGGCGACCGGCGTCACCTTCTTCGACGGCGTCACGGCGTACAGCAGCACGGCCAGCACGACCAGCACGCCGACGATCAGCCCGCCCAGCAGCAACACGGTTTTGCGCAAGTCGGTGCCGCTAATCTCCGGCTCGTCGATGACGACCTTCGGGCTGCTCGCGGACTTCGGCGGCTTCGGCGTGGCCAGCGGGATGCGGATGCCCTCGCCGCAGCCGCTGCACGTCGCCGACAGGCCGGCCAGGTCGCGCGAGACGGTTTGCCGCTCGTCGCAGTGCGGGCAGATGATCACGGGCATGGCGGAACCTCGGGGCAAGGGCAGACCGGTCTTCTTACGGCTTGTCGCCTGGGCGGGCGATTGTGACCGGCCGATCTTTTCTTCTGTAGCTGGCCG
>JANXTD010000957.1 GCA_025352585.1 Fimbriiglobus sp. | reverse complement strand
CATAACCAAACCCACCGCTAAAGACTGTCCACAATTCGTGGGGAACTCCACAAGTACGACATCACGATTCGCCCGAAGAAGCCCAATGGTGGGTAACTTTGCACATGCCGGACGCCTTACGGGAAGTCAGACCGGCCTCACAGAGGCCAGCTACAGAAGACCAGACTCCCACGGGGGACGCCCACCGCCTCGGTCGCCAACTTTCCCGGCCGCGGTTTTCGCCATCTGGTAGAATCGGGGAGTCGTCGGCTGGGGTCGGCGGCGACCGGTCCGGCCTGCCCACGCGAGGTTCCCCGATGGCGGCGTTCTGGCGACCACTGGCGGCGGGCCTCATCCTCCTGGCGGCGGCGACGCCCGGCGCGGCGGCTTCGCCCGACCCCGCCACACTGCGGGTCGCCCCGGAGGAGACCGTCCGGGCGCGGGCACTGGTGCTCAAGCTCGGCAGCGAGATCTTCCGGGAGCGTGACGACGCCACGCGCGAACTCGCCGCGATGGGCCGGCGTGCCCTCGCGGCCCTCGACGAGGCGCGGGGCGACCCGGACCCCGAAGTCTCGGCCCGCGTCGAGCAGCTGCGGCCCCGCGCGACCCTCGACGAGATGGCGGCCCGCGTGGCGTCGTTCCTGGCCGACGGTGACAGCCGCTTCGAGCACGACATCCCCGCCTGGCCCCGCTTCCGCGCGACTCTGGGCGACGACGCCGCCGCGCGGGCGCTGTTCACCGAACTCGTCGGCGACCGGGCCAACTACGAACTGCTCACGCTGCTCGGCGGCGCACCCGCGGCGCTGACGCCCGGCCTGACGGCCCTCGCCGGCGGCCCCGCGGCCCTGCGCGTCGAGTCCGGCGGCCCCGCGGCCCTGCGGCCCGCCCTCGCGGCCCGGCGGCGGCAACTCCAGGCGGCGGCCAACCCGCAACTCGCCGGCGTCGGCGGGGCGGTGGCGCGGTCGCCGTCGCCGGCGGAGTTCGCGCTGGTCTTGCTCGCCGAGTCGTGCGACCCCGTCCCCGAGACCCTCTTCAACCCCACGCTCTTCAACGCGCGGCAGCACTTCTATGCGCCGGGCGTCAAGGACGCGGTGACCGGCACGCAGCGGCACTCGGCGGCGCTTCGGACGCTGACGTGGCTGTGGCTCGACAGCCGGCCCGCGGCGACCGCCACGGTGCTCGGCCTGGGGCTGTACCTGCAACTCGACCCGGCCCGACTGGCCGGCTACGCCGCGCGCTCGTTGCGCCAGCCGACCGTCAACGTCTACGACCGCGTCTCGGCGATCACCGCCATCACCCAGGGCGGCAACGCCGAGCACCTGGGGGCGTTGACGGCGGTGTTCGCGGACGACCGGGCGTTCTTCAACCAGGCCAACGTCGGCGGCTTCGACATCCGCGTCTGCGACTTCGCCCTGGCGACCGCGCTGCGGTTCACCGGGCAGCGGCCCGAGGACTACGGCATGGCCGCCCAGGTCGCCGCGCTGCCCGGCCGGCCGGTCGGCTCGATGGGCTACTACTTCAAGTCGGACGCCAAGGGTACGGCCGGGGAGAAGGGCCGCCTGGCCTTCGGCAAGTGGCGAACCTACGAGGCGGGCCTGATCGGCGGCGTGGCGGGCGGGGCACTCGCCGACCGCGCAGCGGCGGCGCGCTACCCCGAGGTCGCGGCCAAGCCCGACCCCAAGCCGGCCGCGCTGCCGGGCGACTGACTCGCCGCCTTCGAGCGGGCCTACGCGGTCGCCGGGAGCAGCATCTTGCTGAGCAGCGCCAGCACCGCCTCGCGGTGCGGCCCCCAGATCAGGTACGTGAACGCCAACTCCGGCGGCCGCTCGGCGTTGACCGCCTTGGCGTCGATGCGCGCCAACTCGGTGCGGGCCTCCGCGGAGAGTGCCGCCGGGCCGCCGAGCGTGATCTTGGCCCCGTCCCCGCTGCGCGGCGTGGCGACCCACAGGTTCGTCTTCTCGCCGGGGATCCGGAAGCGGACGGTGAACTGCGTCGCCGACGGCGGGTCGAACGCCAGGCCGTTGGCCTGGCTCCAGGCGATCAGCGCGTCGAGGGCGGGGGCGAAGCGCACGCCCTGCCCACTGGCGAGTTCCTCCACGCGGGACAGGAACTTGGCGCGGGCGGCGGGTAAGTCGCTCATGGCAATCTCGGTGGGGGGGCGGGTGCCCTTATTGTAGTTGCTGCGGGCCGATGTGGCTTCAATCCCCCGCGCGTCCCGCGTTTGGGACTCGTCGGCGGACGTTAGCGTAAAATCTATGTATGATCCTTGGCGCGGCCGTAATCCCACGCCGCCCGCGGCGAATGGCCCCGCGTCTCGCCCCCTTCCCGCAGGAGTCCCGCCGTGGAAGTGTTCGCCTTTCTGGTCCTCGCCGCCCTGGCCGTCCCGGTCGGGCTAGTGCTGATGAGCTTCTTTACCGTCGAGCAGCAGACGACCGCCATCGTCCAGCGCTTCGGGAAGTTCGTGCGGATCGCCCCGCCGGGGCTGCACTTCAAAATCCCGGTCATCGACCAGATCGCCGGCCGGGTCAACCTGCGGGTCCGGCAACTCGAAGTCAAAGTCGAGACCAAGACCGAGGACAACGTCTTCGCCCACATGACCGTGTCGGTGCAATACTTCGTCGTCGCGGAGAAGATTTACGAGGCGTTCTACAAGCTGAGTAACCCCGAGGGGCAGATCACCGCCTTCGTGTTCGACGTGGTCCGGGCGCGCGTGCCGAAGATGAAACTCGACGACCTCTTCGAGAAAAAGGACGAGATCGCCAACGCGGTGAAGGAAGAAATCGCCCACGTCATGGACGAGTTCGGCTACGGCATCTTCAAGGCGCTCGTGACCGACATCGACCCCGACCACAAGGTCAAGGAGGCGATGAACGAGATCAACTCGTCGATGCGGCTGCGCTACGCCGCGACCGAGAAGGGCGAGGCCGACCGCATCTTGAAGGTGAAGGCGGCCGAGGCCGACGCCCAGAGCAAAGCGTTGCAGGGCAAGGGCATCGCCGACCAGCGCAAGGCGATCGTCGATGGCCTCCGCGTCAGCGTGGAGGACTTCCGCACCGGCGTCCCCGGCTCGACGGCCCAAGACGTGATGAACCTGGTGCTGATGACCCAATACTTCGATACGCTGAAGGAGTTGGGCCAGACTTCGCACACCAACACGATCCTGATCCCGCACTCGCCGGGCTACCTGACCGACCTCGGCGAGCAGATGCGCACCGCGATGATGACGGCCTCGGCCGTGAACGGCGCGGTCGGCCACCTGCCGGCGAAGCGGGAGGTTAGTGTCTCCCCGCCGCACCCCCCCGAGCCGACCCGTGACCCCGAAACTCTTTGACCTGGCCGGCCGCGTGGCCCTGATCACCGGCGGCAACAAGGGCCTCGGCCGGGCGCTGGCGTTCGGCCTCGCCGCGGCGGGGGCCGACCTCGTCCTCGCCTCGCGCAACGCCGCCGAACTCGACGCGACGCTCGCCGAAGTCCTGGCCGCGACCGGCCGCCGCGGCGTGGCGGTCCCCTTCGACGCCGCCGACCGCGCGAGCGTCGCCGCCCTCGGCGCGGAGGCGGTCGCCAAGATGGGCCGCATCGACATCCTCGTCAACAACGCCGGCATGAACGCCCCGCAAGCGATCGACGCGATCGACGACGCCACCTGGGACCGCGTGCTGGAAGTGAACCTCTCAGCAGTCATGGCGCTGACCCGCGCCGTCGTCCCCGGCATGAAGGAGCGCCGCTGGGGCCGCGTCATCCACATCGCCTCGATCTTCGCGCAAGTCTCCAAGGAGCGCCGCAACGCCTACTCGGCGAGCAAGGCCGCCCTGATGGGCCTGTGCCGGGCGAGCGCGATCGACCTCGGCCCCTACGGGGTGACGGTGAACTGCCTCGCCCCCGGCCCGTTCCTGACCGACATGCCGGCGTCGGTGCTGAGTGAGGCCGAGAAGCAGACCTTCGCCGACCACACCTGCCTGGGCCGCTGGGCGCAGCCGGACGAGTTGGTCGGCCCCGCGCTGATGCTGGCGTCCGACGCCGGCGGCTACGTCACCGGCACGACGCTCTTCGTGGACGGCGGCTACTGCGCGCGGTGACCTACGTTCGGGGTCGGAACTTCAGGCAGTCGCGCCACAAGCTTTTATGACGACACGGCTCGGG
>JANXTD010000337.1 GCA_025352585.1 Fimbriiglobus sp. | reverse complement strand
CGGCGGAGCCACGGAAACTCGCCGCCTTGGCGGCCGCCCCGCTAAACTGACTCGGCACCCCTCCCGGTAGAGGCCCCCATCGATGCGCATCCTGGTCACCGGCGGCGCGGGCTACATCGGCTCGCACACCGTCAAGCACCTCCTCGAGCACGGCCACGACGTGACCGTGCTCGACAACCTCGCCGTCGGCCACCGCGCCGCCGTGCCGGCCGGGCGGCTCGTCGTCGCCGACTTGCAAGACATCGCGCGCGTCGATCAGGTCTTCGTCGAGAAGCGGGTCGAGGCGGTCGTCCACTTCGCCGCGCACGCCGCCGTCAACGAGTCGGTTACCGACCCCGCGAAGTACTACCGCAACAACCTGATCAACGGCATCCACCTGCTGGACTGCGTGCGCCGCCACGGGGTGACGCGGTTCGTCTTCTCGAGCACCTGCGCGACCTACGGGACGCCCGAAGTCGTGCCGATAACCGAGGAGACGCCGCAACTGCCGATCAACCCGTACGGGCAGACGAAACTCGCCTTCGAGAAGGTGCTGGCCGACTACGCCGCGGCGTACCCGCTGGGGTTCGCGGCCCTGCGGTACTTCAACGCCTCCGGGGCGACGCCGGACGGCACCCTGGGCGAGGACCACACGCCGGAGACGCACCTGATCCCGCTGGTGATCCAGGTCGCGCTCGGCCAGCGGCCGCACATCAGTGTCTTCGGCACCGACTACCCGACGCCCGACGGCACCTGTGTGCGCGACTACGTCCACGTCGATGACCTGGCATCGGCCCACCGGCTCGCACTCGAGAAGATCGAGCCCGGCACGGGGATGCACTTCAACGTCGGCATGGGCCGCGGCTACAGCGTCCGCGAGGTGATCCGCACCGTCGAGCAGGTCACCGGCAAGGCGATCAAGGTGGTCGAAGCCCCGCGCCGCGCCGGCGACCCGCCGTCGCTGGTGGCGAACGCCGACAAGGCCCGCCGCGACCTGGGCTGGAGCGCGACGTACACCGACCTGGCCGACGTGGTCCGCACGGCGTGGGACTGGCACCGCAGGCACCCTCAGGGGTACCGCACGGGCTGAATCGGGTGTCGGGTATCGGGTATCGCAGCACTCCGACACATTGCCGCCGGTCTGCGACACCCCACACCCGATACCCGACACCCGACTCGGCGCTGCAAGCGGTCGGCGTACATTGCCCGTATCCCGCCGACCGATGGTCACCCCCCGATGCGTTTACTCGCCTTCGCCTGGACGCTCTGTGCGTTCGCCTCGACCGCCGTCGCCGACGACTTCGACCGGCCGCCGATCCGCTACGCCGAGACGGCCCCGGGCGACGCGGTCGCCAAGTTGGGGCGCGAACTGCGGGCCGGAGCGGTCACCCTCGCCCACGAGAAGGGCCGCGGCTACCTGCCCGCGGTCTTGAAGCGACTCGACGTGCCGGTGTCGTCGCAGGTACTGGTCTTCTCGAAGACGAGCTTGCAGCGGTCGCTCATCGGCCCCAAGACGCCGCGGGCGATCTACTTCAACGACGACGTGGCGGTCGCCTTCTGCCGGCACGGCGGCGCGCTCGAACTCGTCGCCGACGACCCGAACCTCGGGGCCGTGTTCTACACCCTCGGCCAGGACTCGACGCCGCGCCCGGCCGTCACCCGCCAGACCGACCGCTGCCTGAGTTGCCACGCCGGGTCGGCGAACCAGGGCTTTCCGGGCCAGCTCGCTCGGTCGGTCTCGGCCGACCCCACCGGCGAGATGCTGCTGGCCCGCGGCACCCGGCGCGTCGATTCCTCGACGCCGTTCGCCGAGCGCTGGGGCGGCTGGTACGTCACCGGCACGAGCGGCCCGCAGACGCACCTCGGCAACGCCGTCATCGCCGGCGGCGTGCCCTCCCGCGACGGCACCAACGTCACCGACCTGCGGCCGTCGTTCGACACGGGCAAGTACCTGTCGCCGCACAGCGACCTCGTCGCGCTGATGGTGCTCGAGCACCAGGGAGAGGCGCACAACCGGCTGACGCGGGCCAACTACCTGACGCGGGTCGCGCTGGCCGAGGAGGCGGAGATCAACGCCGCGCTGGGGCTGCCGGCCGGGGCGCGGGCCGAGAGCATCGCCCGGCGGATCGTCTGGGCCTGCGAGCCGGCCGTCGAGGCGTTGCTGTTCGCCGACGAGACCCCGCTGACCGGAGAAGTCGCCGGCACGTCGGGGTTCGCGGCCGAGTTCGCCGCCCGCGGGCCGTTCGACGCCCAGGGCCGCAGCCTCCGGCAGTTCGACCTCACGACGCGGATGTTCCGCACCCCGCTGAGCTACGTCGTCTACTCCCGGCACTTCGACGGCCTGCCCCCGGAGGCCAAGGCCCAAGTCGAACGCCGGCTGTGGGAAGTCCTCACCGGCAAGGACCGGGCGAAGCCGTTCGCCCACCTGTCCGCCGCCGACCGCCTGGCCGCGCTGGAGATCTTCCGCGCCACGAAGCCGGGGTTGCCGGCGTACTGGAAGTGAAGACCGGGTGTCGGGTGTCGGGTGTCGGGTGTGGGGTGTCGCAGACCCAGACGACGCGCACGCCCGGTTCTGCGACACCCC
>JANXTD010000905.1 GCA_025352585.1 Fimbriiglobus sp. | reverse complement strand
GGGGGTAAGACCGGCCTCACAGCGGCCGGCTACAGAAGACCGGCCTAGGGCCGGAAGGACCGGCCTCACAGAGGCCAGCTACAGAAGAGAATACCGCCACCGCTTCGCCGCGACGAAAATCCGCGCCGAACCCCCGCCGCCGCGGGGTGATGCTGAACTCGCGATGGCGGTTAGGGTGTCGTGAGGCAGTGGAAGCCGGTTCAGTCCCAAAGGCGAGACGGTTTCGGCGGGCTATTCCCAGCGTTGGGAACGTGAAACTCCCGGTAATCGTGGGATTCGCTGGGGAACCTCGGGCAACGACTCTCCGGCGGTTGCCGGCTCCGGAATTGCTAAAACCTCCGGTGAATCGCGTCCGGTTTCTGCTATGACTACTCACTTGCCCGGCGACCGCGGCCCGACGACTCGACCCCGAGATGGAAGACTTCATGGACCGCGAAGCCCACGCCCCGACCGGCCTCGATACCTTGCCCAAGGTTGCCACGCTGGCGACGCCGCTGCGGCACACGACCCGGCGGGCGCTCTCGACCGCGTCGTTCTGCCTGGGGCTGTGGGGCGGCGTCACGTTCTGGATGTACGGCTTCGGCTTCTTCATCAGCAACGTCGCCATCCTGCTGGGCGTCATTTCGCTGGTGATGGGCTACCGCTCCGGCGAGAAGGGCGAGCAACTCGCCTGGCTCGGCGTGCTGCTCGGGATGACCGGGGCCGGGGCCGCGATCACCTGCTACCGCTTCATGCAACTCGCCTTTGAAGGCACCGTGCCGACGATGCTGCCGTAACCCCGATACTTTCGACGCGACCGCACACCGAATCACGCCAGAACCGAGGCTGTCCAGATGGCCCAGATTTTCCCGAAGTCGATGAACATTTTCGCCCGCGTGTCGATCCTCGCCGTGCCGTTCCTGGCCGCGGGGGCCGGCACCGGCGGCACCGCCTTCTACCGCTCCGACTACACGACCGCGGCGCGCGAAGTCACCGAGCAACCGGTGCCGTTCAGCCACAAGCACCACGTCTCGCAGTTGGGCATCGACTGCAAGTATTGCCACACGTCGGTGGAAGTCTCATCGTCCTCCGGCTTCCCGCCGACCAAGACCTGCATGAACTGCCACCAGCAGATGTGGCAGGGCGCGGAGTTGCTCGAACCGATCCGCAAGAGCTACGCCACCGGCACGCCGATCGCGTGGAACAAGGTCCACAACGTGCCGCACTACACGTACTTCAACCACTCGATTCACGTCGGCAAGGGGATCGGCTGCTACTCGTGCCACGGCCCGATTGACCAGATGAACCTGATCTACCAGTCGAAAACGCTGCTCATGGAGTGGTGCCTGGCCTGCCACCGCCAGCCGGAGTTGCACCTGCGGCCGAAGAGCGAGATTTACAACATGCAGTGGAAGGCCGAGGACGTCACCAACCCCGACACCGGCAAGCCGTACGACCAACTGACGCTGGGTAAACTCCTCAAGGAAGCCCACCAGGTCCGCGAAGCCAACATCATCACCAACTGCTCGATTTGCCACCGCTAACGCCCCCGCGCGGTTTGCGAGATGGCGACCTGTTGCGACTGACACGACGATATTGAGGGATTCACGAATGCCCCCCGAGACGACGAAGGCCGCCGGTACCGCCGACGACCAGTACTGGCAGTCGATCGACCAGTGGATGGACTCGACGCAGTTCGAGACGATGATCAAGACCGAGTTCCCCGAGGACGCCGGCGAGTGGCTCGACCCGGTGAGCCGCCGGCAGTTCCTCACGGTCATGGGCGCGTCGGCGGCGCTCGCCGGGACGGTCGGCTGCAACCCGTCGCTGAAGCCCGCGCCGGCCAAGAAGGTCGTGCCGTACGTCAAGCAGCCGGACCAGATCCTGCCCGGCATCCCGCTGTTCTTCGCCACCGCGTACCCGCAGCAGTCGGGCGTCGGCCTGGGCCTGCTCGTCAAGCAGACCGAAGGCCGGCCGATCAAGATCGAGGGCAACCCCAACCACCCCGGTAGCCTCGGCTCGACCGACCTGTACTCGCAAGGCTCGATCCTGAGCCTGTACGACCCCGACCGCGCCAAGGAAGTCAAACTCTCCGGCCGGCCGAGTGGCTACGACACCTTCGTGACCACGATCAAGGCCGACCTCGAGAAGCAAGTCGCCAAGCAGGGCGACGGCGTCCGCTTCCTGACCGAGCCGAGCACCTCGCCGACCTTCATCGCGCTCGTGGACGAGTTCACCAAGCGCTTCCCGAAGGCGAAGTGGATTCAGTACGAGCCGATCAGCCGCGACAACTCCCGCAAGGCGATCCAGGCGGCGTTCGGTGCCCCGGCCAACGTCGTGTACAAGCTCGACAAGGCCAAGGTCGCGCTGGCGATCGACTGCGACTTCCTCGCGACCGGCGTCGGCTCGGTGCGCTCGGCCCGCGACTTCATGGCCAACCGCAAGGTCCGCACCGTCCCGCAGTCGATCGCCAAGGGCGAGGGCGTGGCGGTCGGGTCGATGAACCGGCTGTACGCCGTCGAGACGATGCTGACCTCGACGGGGGCCGTCGCTGACCACCGGCTGACGCTGAAGCCGTCGCAAATGGCCGACTTCACCAAGGCGCTCGCCGCGAAACTCGGCGTCGTCGGCGTGACCGCCCCGGCGCTGACGGGGCTGGCCGCGGAGTGGCTCGCGCCACTCGCCGCCGACCTGCTCGCCGCCAAGGGCGCGAGCGTGGTCCTCGTCGGCGACCAGCAGCCGGCCGCCGTCCACTTCCTCGCACTCGCCATCAACGAGAAGCTGGGCGCGTTCGGCACGACGGTGACCTTCACCGAGCCGATCGAGACGCGGCCGACCGACTTGAACGACCTCAAAGTCTTGACCGACGATATGAAGGCCGGCAAGGTCGATCTGCTCTTCATAGTCGGCGGCAACCCGGCCTACGACGCCCCGGCGGACTTCGACTTCGTCGGAACCCTCAAGGAGATGAAGGGGACCAAGGTTCGGCTCAACCTGTACGAGGACGAGACGAGCTTCCTGGGCCAGTGCCAGTGGTTCCTCAAC
>JANXTD010000892.1 GCA_025352585.1 Fimbriiglobus sp. | reverse complement strand
CGTGGTTGGTGCCGGGGGCGTACGTCACGACGACGCCGTGGTCGGTGGCCGCCTGCACGTCGATGCCATCGTAGCCGACGCCGGCGCGGGCGAGGATTTTCAGCCCCGCCTTCGCGGCGACCTCGATGACGCGGCGGGTGTACGGCTCCGACCCCGCCAAGCTGGCAACGCAGCCGGCGAGCTGGTCGAGCAACTCCGCCTCGGTCATCTGCGCGGCCCGCTTCGGGTAGACGAGTTCGACGTTCAGGCCGGCCAACGCCGGGCCGTAGACCGACGCGATTTCGGGGAGGTGACTGGGGGCGATGAGGATTCTTGGGTGCACTTCTGAAACCGGGTGTGGGGTGTCGGGTGTGGGGTGTGTTCGATCTTATGCGTTGGGCGTGAACCTGTCGGGTGGCCACGTGGTCCGTTCGTCGGCCGCTCCGGATTCTCGGACTCGCTCGCGCTTCGGCGAGGGCGAATCGCGGGGAAACGGAAGATGCCGCTTGCAATCCGGACTTGGGGGCCGATGATACTCTCGATGCGGGTGTTCCGCGTCGAACCGTGTTGATCGGGTCTTTTCGCCCGGACACCGCTTTGCTCCTCCCGGAGATTGCCCACGAACGCCACGGCATTGGTCCCTGACGGCTTGCGGCATCCACTCTCGGGGGGCGCGCCCTGAAGGAGGTCACTTGAGCCGCACTATTTCCCCCTCGGTGTTCACTCCGATCGAAGTCACCTCGACTCCGGTCCCCCGCTTTGAACTCATCTCCGGCCACGACCGGGCGTGTCTCGCGGCCAAGGTCGCCGCGGACAACAAGGGTAAAGACATCCTCGTGCTCGACCTCCGGGGCATCACCCCGATGTTCGACTACTTCGTGCTGAGCACCGGCAGCAGCCGGCGTCAGGTCCACACGATCGTCGAGGAGACCGACGCCGCCCTACGCGATGTCGGCGACACCCGGATGAGCGTCGAGGGCTACGACACCAGCAAGTGGATCGTGCAGGACTACGGTGACGTGCTGACGCACACCTTCGACCCCGACACCCGCGACTACTACAAGCTCGAAGAGCTGTGGGCCGACGCCAAGCGTGTCGATTGGGAGCGCGAGTTCGACCCCGAGTCGATCGCCCATGACGCCGAGGTCGAAGAACTCGACGAAGACGACGAGGTTGATGTCGAGGACGACGAGGACGAAGACGAGTTGGGCGACGCGAAAGCGTAACGGCCCTTCCGCCCGGACATCGCGCGGATAAACTGACACTCGATGCCCACCCGGACACCTCCGGGTGGGTTTGTTCGTTGACGATGCTGCCCCCGAGACGTGCCTCGATGAACCCGTCGGTCCAGTTGCGTGCCTTGTTCGATGTCGCCCTGACGGCGTTGGTGCCCGACGCCGCCAAGCGGGCCGAGGCGCTCAACACGCTCACGCCCAGCGGCAAGCCGGAGTTCGGCGACTTCCAGTTGAAGTGCGCGATGGGCCTCGGCAAGGCGCTCGGCAAGAAGCCGCAGGAAGTCGCCGCCGCGATCGTCGCCGCGATCCCGGCCAACAACGTGATCGAGACCGCCGTCGTCGCCGGGCCGGGCTTCGTCAACGTGACACTCAAGACGAGCGCGATTGCCGTCGCCGTGCAGGCCGTGGCCGCCGACCCGCGGCTCGGAGTGGCGATGGTCGAAGCGCCGCGTCGGTACGTCGTCGATTACTCGGGGCCGAACGTGGCCAAGCCGCTGCACGTCGGGCACCTGCGCAGCACGGTCATCGGCGACGCCTTGGTGCGCATCTTGACGCACCTCGGGCACACCGTCATCGGGGACAACCACCTCGGCGACTGGGGCACACAGTTCGGCATGTTGATCTACGGCTACCGCACCTTCCTCAATAAGGATGCATACAAGGCCAACCCGGTGCGCGAACTTGCTCGGCTGTACATCCAGGTTCGCAATGTCGCCGGCACGGTGGACATCCTGTCGAATGCGTTCACCAACTTCCTCGACAAGGAAGCCTACGCTGAAGACCCGGTCGCGGAGTTGACGCGAATTTTCGTCAACGGCACCAAGCGGGCGAAGTCCGACGAGGACGACGAGGAAGGTGACGCCAAGTTGCCGTTCAAGAACCCCGTTGCCGACGCCTACCGACTCGAAACGGCCAAGTTGCACGCCGGGGATGTTGAGAACCGCAAGCTGTGGGCGGAGTTCATGCCGCCGTGCATGGACGAAATCCACCGCGTCTACGCCAAGCTCGACCTGCTGCCGTTCACGCACCTGCTCGGCGAAAGTTTCTACCAGCCGATGCTCGACGGCGTCGTTAAGGATTTGTTGGCCAAGGGCGTTGCCGAAGTCGGCGACGGCGGGGCGGTCATCATCCGCAGCGAGGGCGAGGCGGTCACGCTGATCCGCAAGCGCGACGGGGCGTTCACGTACACGACGACCGATCTGGCGACGATTGCGTATCGCGTCGAGACGTTCCAGCCCGACGCGATCGTTTATGTGGTGGATTTTCGCCAAGGCTACCACTTCAAGAACCTGTTCGCCGCAGCCCGCAAGTCGGGCGTGTCCGGCGTCGAATTGCAGCACGTCAGCTTCGGCTCGGTGCTAGGCAAGGACGGCAAGCCGATCAAGACGCGCGACGGCGGCGGCAAGGAACTCGGCGACCTCATCGACGAGGGCATCGACCTCGGCGGCCGGCTGTTTACGCTGAGCCTGTTGAAGCGCAAGGCGGCGGGGTACGACGTGCCGGAGGTTGACGAAGAAACCATGCGAACCGTGGCACTCGCGGTCGGCGTCGGGGCGATCAAGTTCGCCGACCTGAGCACGCATCGCACGTCGGATTACAAGTTCGACTTCGACTCGATGCTCGCGACGCAGGGCAACACGGCGACGTACATGCAGTACGCGTACGCCCGCTGCCGCGCCATCTTCCGCAAGGGCGAAGTCGCGTTCGACGGCTACAATGACGGCGTGGTGACGCTGTCGGACCCGGCCGATCGCGCGTTGGGGTTGCAACTGTTACGCTTCGGCGACGCAATTCACGAGGCGGCGACCAAGTACGAGCCGCACCATATTTGTGTCTACTTGTGGGACTTGTCGAAGGCGTTCAGTACGTTTTTCGTGGCGTGCCCCGTCCTAGACGCGGACTCGCCGGAGTTGAAGGCTTCGAGGCTCTTGCTGGTTCACGTCACGGCGCGAACAATTCAGACGGCGCTCTCGCTGCTCGGTATCCGCACCGTGGACCAGATGTAAGGAACCTTGTCATGTTCATTGATCGCGTCGAGATTTTCGTCAAGGGCGGGGACGGCGGCCGCGGCATGGTGTCGTTCCGCCGGGAGAAGTACGTCCCGCAGGGCGGCCCCGACGGCGGCGACGGCGGCGACGGCGGCTCGGTGATCATCCGCGCGATGATCAACTCCGACAACCTCGCGCCGATGGTCGCCAAGAAGCACTGGAAGGCCAAGAGCGGCGAGCAGGGCTTCGGCAGCCGTTGCGCCGGTCGTAGTGCGTTCGACCTGATCATCCCCGTTCCGGTCGGCACGATGGTGCGAGACCGCGAGCGCGGCAACCTGCTCAAAGACTTGCTCGAAATCGGCGACGAGGTGACCGTCGGCAAGGGCGGCCGCGGCGGCAACGGCAA
>JANXTD010000864.1 GCA_025352585.1 Fimbriiglobus sp. | reverse complement strand
CCGGGGTCGAGGGTGCCGTTGCCCCGCGTCGGGAGGGTCTTGACGAGCCCGGTGCCGCCCAGGCTGCCGCTGCCGAGGGCCACGGCGGTCGCCGCGGAGAAGTCGCCCGAGACGAGCAGCGACCCGCCGGCCGCGATGAGCTGCCCGCCGAACGACGAACTGTTCCCGCCCAGCGTGAGGGAACCGGTCCCGGAGTTGCGCAACAGCCCGGACCCACTGACCTGGCCGGCGAACACGCTCGCGCCGGACCCGGACACCGTCAAGCCGTTCGCGGCCCCGAACGAGAAGCCGGTGTCGAGTTGGCCGATGCCCGAGAGCGACGACGCGGAGTCGCTAAAACCCCCCGTCGAGAAGCGACTGCCGACCCCGAGGTTGACCGAGACGGTTCCGTTCATCTGGTTCGAGGCCCCCAAGCCGAGGCTGGGGAACGAGCCGCCTTCGAGCTTGACGACCGAGGAGACCGCGTTGACGCCGGGCGTCTTCTTCAAGGTCAGCGACCCGGAAATGATCGTCGTCTGGCCGGCGTAGGTGTTCGAGGAGGTGCCGGAGAGCGTGGTGCCGCCGGGAAAGCCGTCCTCGACGAGGCCGCCGGCCCCGGAGATCGCCCCGCCCAGCGTCAGGAAGCCGGTGTTGGTCAGCCGCAGGTCGGCGTTCAAGACGCCGCCGCCGTCGAGGACGAAGAAGCTGCCGCCGCCGATGGTACTCGGGGCCGAGACGACGAACGGGTTCGAGACGGTCAGGAAAGCCGCGACGTTGGCGAGCGTGCCGCCGCCGAGGGTCAGCAGGCCGCTGCCGAGAGATGCGTTGTCGCCGACCCCGAGGGTACCGGACGTGAGGATCGTCCCGCCGCCGTAAGAGTTGGCGAGGCTCAAATTCAGCGTGCCCGCGGGCGACCCGGCGGCGGTGAGGGCGAACTTGCCGCCGATCGCGCCGCCCAGCGTCAGCGTGCCGAGGCCGGCGTTAATCGACGTGTTGGACGCGAGCGTAATCGGGTTGTTGATAATCGCGGCCGTGCCCACCGCGACGGTGCTGGCGATGCCGACGCCGGCAGTCGTGGTCAGCCCGAAAGGGGCACCGCCGAGGGTGAAGTCGCCGGCGGCCGAGGCGTCGTTGAGGACGAGCGAAATGTTCGCCAGCCCGTTGAGGTCGTTGTTCGGCGCGAAGGCCGCCGCGTTGGCGGCGAACCGGGGGGTGCCGGTGTCGAACACCAGGGTGTCGCCACTGGCGGGGGCGGAGTTCTCACTCCAGTTGCCGGGCACACTCCACCGGCTATCGACCGCCCCGATCCAGTGGCGAGTCCGCGCGCTGACCCCGAGGTTCGTGAGGAACACGACGGTGGGGGTGTAGGTGATCCGGAACGTCTGCGAGCCGACGGCGAAGGTCGCGGCGTTCGGCAGCCCGAGGAAGGTGCCGGTGATGCCGCCCGTCGGGCTGGTGATGAGCGGGTAGGCGTCCGCGAAGGTCGCCCCCGTGCCGGACGCCGCGAGGCTCGCGCCGGTGAGGTCGATCGTCGCCCCCGCCCCCAGCGAGAGTTGGTCGCTCGGGCCGCGCGAGGCGAGGTCGGCGCGGAAGGTCGAGCCGACCAGGGCCGAGGCGGACTTCGTGGCGGCGATGTTGAGCATGCCGCCGGTGCCGCGGCTGGCCGGGTCCACGGAGCCGCTGATCGTCACGATCGACTTGACGACGCCGGTGCCGCCGAGGCTGCCGCCGGTCACCAGGGCCGTCGCGCCCGAGAAGTCGGCGGAGACGAGCAGTGCCCCGCCGTTCGCCCCCAGCGTCCCGGAGAACGTCGCGCTCGGGCCGGCGAGCGTCAGCGTCCCGGGGCCGCTGTAGGCCAACGACCCGGAGCCGCTCACGGCCCCGGACAGGAGTTGGCTGCCGCCGCCGGTGACAGTCAGCGCCGACCCGACCCCGAAGCCGGTGTCCAGGCGGCCGAGGCCGGTCAGCGACGAAACGGTGTCCGAGAAGCCGCCGAGGGAGAACGTGCTGCTCTGGCCGAGCGCGACGGGGGTGCCGTTGAGTTGGCCGCTGGCCCCCAAGCTGAGGGAGGCGAACGACCCGGTGATGGTGACCGACGAGGAGAGCGCCCGGACGCCGGCCGTCTTCTTGAGGGTCAGCCCGCCGAAGACGATTGTCGTGCCGCCGGTGAAGGTGTTCGGCGAGTTGCCGCCGAGGGTCGTGCCGCCGGGGAAGCCGATCTCCTTCAGCCCGCCCGGCCCGGACAAGGCCCCGTTCAGGGCGAGGAAGCCGGTGTTCGCCAGGCTCAGCGTCGAGTTGAGCGCGCCGTTGCCGGAGAGGTCCAAGAAGCCGCCGCCGCCGATCGTACTCGGGGCCGAGACGACGAACGGGTTGGGCAGCGTCAGGAATGACGTGGCGTTGCTGAGCGTCCCGCCGCTGAAGGTAATCGCGCCCGTACCCAGCGACGTGTTGGTGTTGACCGCGACGGTGCCCGAAGCGAGCACGGTCCCGCCGGTGTAGCTGTTGGCGGCATTGAGCGTCAGGGTCGAGGAGGGGGAGCCGGCCGCGGTGAGCGCGAAGCCGCCGCTCACGACGCCGCCCAAGTTCAGCGACCCCAGCCCGACGGCGACAGTCGTGGCGGACGCGAGCGTGACGGGGTTGTTGAGGAACGCCGAGGTGCCGGACGTGACGGTACTCGTGACACCGACGCCAGACGCGGTGGCCAGGCCGACGGCCGAACCGCCGATCGTGAAGTCGCCCACGGGGGAGGCGTCGTTGATGCCGATGGTCAGGTTGGTCAGCCCGGCCACGTCGTTGGTGGGGGCGAAGCCGTTGGCGGTCGGCGAAAAGCCGGGGGTGCTGGTGTCGAACACGAGCCGGTCGCCGCTGGCCGGCGCGCGGCTCTCGAGCCAGTTCCCGGCGACGCCCCAGAGGTTGCCGGTCCCCGCGTTGGACCCGAGCCAGTGCAGGGTCACGGGCGTCACGCGGTCTTCGAGGGCGGTGACGCCGAGGCGCGGGTTCAACCCGGCGGCGCGGGCCTGGCGGCGGGCGCTGCGGCACGGGCTGAGCAGGGACTTCAGGTACGCCGTCGCCCAGTTCGAGGTTTTGTTCCCGCCGTTGTCGAGACGAACCAACATGGAAGAACCTCGGAGAGAGTCACGGAGATGAAGGGGCCGTATCGGTCACGGTAAAGTGTGCCGGCGGCACAGGCAACCGCCAATTCGCCCGAGACGGAATCTCGGCACCCGGCGCGACGGCGATTGCACACTAATCAGTAAAGACGAAACTTCAGGCGGGGCGGATTGGCCGTCGCGACTCGGAATTGGCCTCGGCGGCGAAACCACGCAGTCGTCAGGGGGCGGGGGCGGGCAGTTCGGTAGCTCCGCCGCAGGCGACTCATGTTAGCCCGACGCGCGAGCGAGGGTCGAAGCGGGCGACGACAATGTTCGAGTCGTTGGACGTACCGTCGCCGACCACCCACACCGTCG
>JANXTD010000845.1 GCA_025352585.1 Fimbriiglobus sp. | reverse complement strand
GAGATCTCGTGGCGACGCATGGCAAACCCTCGTGGAGTACCTAAAACTAGCGAAAAACCGAGATCTGTCCACACAGCCAGAACCTGAATTCGGTTTTCTCCGCGACTCTGCGTCTCCGCGGCAAAACTGTTTTACCGGCGTCACTCGTCGGGGAACATTTCCGGGGTCACGCCGGCGGACAGGATGCTGCAACCGCTCACCACGTTCAGGCCGAGTTCCTTCGCGCGGGCCACGACTTCGGGCGTCTCGGTGCCGGGGTTCAGGATCAGCATGCCGCACGGCTTCGCGGTCAGGCCTTCGAGCAGCGACATCACGACGTGCGGGGCGACGTACAGGGTCACGCGGTCGAGCCGGGCGACGGGCAGGTCGGCGAGGGAGCGGAAGGCGGGCAGGCCCTCGACGGTCTCTTCGCTGGGGTGGATGGGGAAGACCTCGAAGCCGGCCTGGACGTGGGCTCGGACGGCCTTGTTGCCGAACTTGCGGCGGTCAGTACTGGCCCCGACGATGGCGACGGTCGGGCGGTTCTTCGAGTCGATCATAAGTCACGGGAGTGCAGAAGGCAGAATGCAAAGCGCAGAATGTTAGACTTCAGGAGCCGGTGCCGTTGGCCTCGGCGGGGCCGGCGGGGGCGTTGACCGGGGCGTGGCCGTGGATGGCGCGGTAGACCTCCTCGCGGTGGACGGCCACGTCTTTCGGCGCGACGATGCCGAGGCGGACCTTGTCGCCGCGGATCTCGACGATGGTGATGACGATGTCGTCGTTGATCACGATCGACTCGTCTTTTTTCCTGGACAGTACGAGCATGGCGGCCTATCTTTCCGTGCGTCGGGCAGTCAGCGTGCCGTTCCCTCAGCGTGCTAATGTCTCAGTCGTCCGTCCGCCACCGCGCTGTGCAGTTCGCGGACACTCCGCCGGTGATTTCCGCCCGCGCTCACTCGCATCTTCCGCGCAGCCGGACACGCCACCTCTTTCAATGTAAAGCCAGGCAATTTGAGCCGTCAAGCGGATTCTGACGACTTGCGCCGATTCGCCACGCCCCAAGCCCCGCCGCGTCAAAGCGTTACGTCCCGGCCGCGGTGCCGATTTTCGGCTCACCCTTGCCGACCGGACAGCCAGTTTTTTCCGCCGACGAGCCGCTCGAACGGCCGGAAATTCGCCTTGTACTCCAGCGACCGGCAGCCCGCGACGTGGTACCCCAGGTAGGCGTGGGCGTCGCCGCGCTCGGCCGCCGCGGCGAGGAACTTCAGCACGTTGAACGTACCCAGCGAGTGGGCACGCTCCGCCGGGTCGTAGTAGAAGTAGATCGCCGACAGGCCGACCGGCAGCGCATCGACGTAGCCGACGCCGACCAGCCGGTCGTCGCGGTAGTAGCACCACTCCTGGACCGCGAACGGCTGATCGACGAACGCCTCATGGTAGTCGCCGGCGTCCTTCGGGCCGCGGTCGGGCCAGCCCTGGTGGTCGTGCTGGAACGCGTGGAACTGGTCGTACAGCGCCAGCTTCTCGGCGGTCACACTCGGCTCGCCGATGCGTAGCTCGACGACGCCGTCGTTGGCCTTCCACGCCCGCTTCTGGCTCGTGTTCGGGGCGAACTCCTTGACCAGCACGCGGATCGGCCGGCACTCGTCGCAGGCGGCGCACACCGGCCGGAACAGCGCCCGGCCGAAGCGCCGCCAGCCGGCGAGCATCAGCGCGCCGTACTCCTCGACCGTGAGCGCCGCGACGAAGTCGTAGCGCAGCGTGGCGACCCGGTCGGGCAGGTAGCTGCAAGCGTGCGGCGTTGTCGTGACCGTGTGCAGGCTGACCACGGGGCTTACTCCTCGCTCATCAACACGGCCATCGCGAACGGCTCCAGCGTCAGCGCACTCAGGGCCGCGACCGCCGCGCCGGGTTCGGTCAGGATGTCGGCGGGACTCGCGGCGGCGGTGTCGATGAGCCGGTGCCACTTGCGGCCCGTCGGCGAGGCCGGGACGGTGAATTTCAGCGCCGCCGACGACGAGTTCACGGCGACGTAGAAGTCCCGGTCGGCGTGGTAGTCGGGGTCGCCGTCGCGGCCGGTGAAGCGGCCGTCGAGGCTGTACGCCAGGCTGCGGCTGTTGTAGCTGAAGTCCGGGCGGTACGGCTGGGTGCCGTGCCAGTGGACGTCCGCCAGCGGCACCGCCGGGCGGCGCGGGGCGGCGGTGCGCACGCTCGCCGGGTCGGTCGGCGGCTCCTCGTGCGGCTCCTCGTGGGTGAGCAACCCCGCGTCGCCGGGGCGGACGGGGCCGCCGGGCGGGAAGGCGCTCTCCGCCGGCGCGCCGGGGTTGCCGAGGCTGCCGTTGAGGAAGCGCCGCCGGCGGAACACCGGGTGGGCCTTGCGCAGGCGGATCAACTCGCGCGTGAAGCGCAGGAACTCGACGTTGCGGTCGGCGAGCGTCCAATCGACCCACGACAGCTCGCCGTCCTGGCACCAGGCGTTGTTGTTGCCCTGCTGGGTGCGCAAAAATTCGTCGCCGGCCAGCAGCATCGGCACGCCCTGCGACAGCATGAGTGTGGCCATCATCCCCTTGGCCCGGCGGACACGCAGGGCGTTGACCTCGGCGTCGTCGGTCGGCCCCTCGGCCCCGCTGTTCCAGCTCTGGTTGTCGTCGCTGCCGTCGCGGCTCATCTCGCCGTTGGCGTTGTTGTGCTTCTGGTTGTAGCTAACCAGGTCGAAGAGCGTGAAGCCGTCGTGGCAGGTGACGAAGTTGACGCTGTGCCGCGGCAGCCGGCCCGACGAGCCGTAGAGGTCCGACGAGCCGCACAGCCGCGTCGCCAGGCCGGCGGTCAGGCCGGGGTCGCCGCGCCAGAAGCGGCGCACGTCGTTGCGGTACTTGTCGTTCCACTCCGACCAGCGCCGGCCGAACGGGAAGCCGCCGACCTGGTTGAGGCCCACCGCGTCCCACGGCTCGGCGATCAGCTTGGTGTCGGCGAGCACCCCGTCCTCGGCGATCATCTCGACGACCGGCGGCTCGACCATGACGTTGCCGTTGCGGTCGCGGCCCAGGATACTCGCGAGGTCGAAGCGGAAGCCGTCGACGTGCATGTCGCCGACCCAGAAGCGCAGGCAGTTCAGGATCAGGTCGCGTACCAGCGGGTGGTTGCAGTTGACGGTGTTACCGCAGCCAGTGAAGTTGAAGTCCTTGCCCTCGTCGTCGAGCATGTAATACAGCTCGTTGTCGAAGCCGCGCAGCGAGTAGGTCCGGCCGCGGTGGTCGCCCTCGCCGGTGTGGTTGAACACCACGTCGAGGTAGACCTCGATGCCGTGGCGGTGGGCCGCCTGGACGAGGTCGCGGAACTCGTAGACCTCGCCGTTCTCGCGGGCCGACGCGGCGTAGGCGCTCTTCACCGCGGCGAAGGCGATGGTATTGTAGCCCCAGTAATTCGTGTGCTTCTCGCCGGTCTCGGGGTCGGCGAACGGGCAGTCGCACTCGTCGAACTCGTGGACCGGCAGCAACTCGATGGCCGTGATGCCGAGGTCTTGCAGGTACGGCAACTTCTCGATCAGCCCCAGGAAGGTGCCGGGGTGGGCCACACCGGACGAGGCGTGCTTGGTGAAGCCGCGGACGTGGACCTCGTAGATGACCGTATCTTCGTGGGGCGTCAGCGGCGGGCAGTCGTCGCCCCAGTCGTAGGCGGTCTCGCGCTGGACGTAGAGGCTGCGCCGGCTGGTGCGCTCGGGATCGACTTCGCACGACCCGGCCCACTCCTCGCCGTCGGAGACCATCGTGGCGAACGGGTCGATGAGTACGCGGCTGGGGTCGAAGCGGTGCTTCTTGCCCTTGGGCCCGTCGACGCGGTAGCCGTAGCGGAACGCCTTCGGCAGCCCCTCGACGCGGATGTGCCAGTGGTCGCCGGTGCGGTTGCGGTGCGGGTCGAGCGCGAGTTCGGCGACCGGCTTCGAGCCGGGGCCGTCGGGGAAGATCACGAGCGTCACGGCGGTGCCGTGGCGGCTGAGCACCGCGAAGTTCGTCACCGCCCCGAGTCGCGAGACGCCCAGCGGCATCGGCCGCCCGCGTGAGGTCACCAGGTTCAGCATTCGCAAGCCCCAACCGTCCCGACGGAAGCCCCGCGGCAATTCGGGGATTGTAGCGACCCACGCCGCGACGATCAGCGCTCTCGGCGAGCCGTCCGCGTCAGCGGGGGGGCTCGGGACGGCGACCGTCGCGGAGCTCACCGCGAACAACTCGGGCGGCACATCCTCCACGGCGACTCCCAAAGCGAACGACAATGGCGCGAACGGACCGTTCGGCGATGGACAGCGACTCGGTGGCGGCCTTCAGGGTGGCCAGTCAATCGGTCAGCAGGCTACTGCGGCCGAGTTGCCGGCTACCGACTCAACCGCGGCACAGCAGGTCGGCGTCGTGACGATCGACACCGTACTTGCCTACGACGCGAGTGAGCGCGCCGCGGGCACGGGGATGATCCTCACCTCGAACGGCTACATTCTGACCAACAATCACGTCGTCCAGGGTTCGACGAGCATCACCGTGACGGTCGAGTCGACGGGCGAGAAATACTCCGCGACCGTGGTCGGCACCGATAAGACCGCGGATGTCGCCGTGTTGAAACTGAGCGGGGCATCCGGCCTGCACGCGGTCACCTTCGCTGCCGCAGAGAAGGTCACCGCGGGCGCGGCGATCTACTCCGTCGGCAACGCGGAGGGCACGGGCACGCTCGTGACGGCGGTCGGAACCGTCGGCGCGGTCGACCAGTCGCTTGCCATTGGCAGTGGCTCGTCCGGGGCACCCGAAAACCTGACCGGACTAATTCAGCTCAACTCGGATGTCGTCTCCGGTGACTCCGGCGGGCCCCTGTTCGACAGGGCAGGCAGGGTGATCGGAATGGTAACGGCCGCCTCGAGCGGCAGTGCCAAGGTAACCGGCTACGCCATCAATATCGCCCAGGTACTGAAAATCGCGGATGCGATCCGGTCGGGGTCATCCTCACGCCAGATTGTTCTCGGTTATCCGGCGTTCGCCGGCATCAATATTTCGAGCAGGACAAGCACGATGGGTGTTCCGGTTGCGTCGACCTTCCCGGGAATGCCCGCGTTTCGCGCTGGCATTGCGGCGGGGGACACCATCACGGCGGTCAACGGGATTGCCATG
>JANXTD010000831.1 GCA_025352585.1 Fimbriiglobus sp. | reverse complement strand
CCAAGGTCGGCGACTTCGGACTCGCCCGGCGGCTCGACGGCGAGGCCGGCGTGACGCGGGCCGGCACCGCGGTCGGGACGCCGAGCTACATGGCCCCGGAGCAGGCCGGCGAGGCGACCGGCGCGGCCGGCCCCGCCGCCGACGTGTACGCCCTCGGGTCGATCCTCTACGAGCTACTGACGGGGCGGCCGCCGTTCCGCGCCGACCGGGCGGACGTGACACTTTACCAACTGCTCACCCAAGACCCGGTGCCGCCGTCGCGGCGCAACCCGAAGGTGCCCCGCGACCTGGAGACCGTCTGCCTGAAGTGTTTGCAGAAGGAGCCGCGCCTTCGGTACGCCGCCGCCGCCGCGTTGGGGGACGACCTCGACCGCTTCCTCCGGGGCGAGGCGATCGCGGCCCGGCCGGAGGGGCGGGTGGGTCGGTTGGCGCGCCGGGTCCGCCGGCGTCCGGTACTGTCGGCCGCGCTCGCGGTCGCCACCCTGTCCACGGTCGCCCTCCTCGGCGGCGGGGCGTGGACACTGTCCGAGCGGGCGGCGGCGAGGCGGGAAGCGTTGGCCGACTCGGTCGCCACGAACCGGTCCGTCGGCGACGACCTGACGGAGATGGCGGACGCCCTGCGAAAATCGTCCTGGCCGGAGGCCCGCAGTGCGCTGGAGCGGGCACGCGGGCGGCTGGGGGACCGAGACTCCGGCGAGCTTCGCCGCCGGATCGACCAGGGCGGCCGCGACCTGGCGCTCGCCGACCGCCTCGACGCGATCCGCCTGGCCCTCTCCGACAGCATCGACGGGCGGCACGACTACTTGCGCTGCGACCGCGCCTACGAGGAGGAGTTCCGCAGGGCCGGGCTGGGGGCGGTCCTCGACGACCCGAAAGTCGTGGCGGGTCGGATCGGGGCGTCGGACGTCCCCGGCGCGATCGTCGCCGCGCTGGACCACTGGTCCTCCCTCGCCGAGGGCCAAGCCCGCAACGACTGGTTACTGGAGGTGGCGCGGCGGGCCGACCCGCACCCGTCCGAGTGGTGCGGCCGCGCCCGCGACCCGCGAGTTCGCGCGGACCCGGCGGCCCTGCTCCGGGCGATCGAGGCGGCACCGGTCGCCGAGCAGTCCGTGTCGTTGCTGCTGGCGCTGCACCTCAAGTTGCCCCACACCAGCCCGCACAGCGTCCCGTTCCTGAAACGGATCCACCACGCCTATCCGGGGGACTTCTGGGCCAACCTCACGCTGGGCTACGTGCTGACGCTGCAATCCAAGCACGCCGAGTCGGTTCGTTACTACCAGGCGGCGGTCGCGATCCGCCCGCGCGCCACCGCGGGGTACCACTCGCTCGCGATGGCGCTGATGAACTCGTCGAAGGAGAGAACGCTGGAGAACGCCACGGAAGCCGCCGCGCTGTTGCGGCGGGCCTTGGAGATCGACCCGATGCTGAGTGCGACGCACTTCAACCTCGGTCAGGCCCTGCTGACGTTGGGCCGGTACGACGAAGCCGTGCGGGAGTACCGGTGGGTCCTCCGCGGCGAACCGGACTCGCCCATGGCCAACGCGCAACTCGGCATCCTACTGGCGCTCCAGGACCGGCCCGCGGAGGCCGAGGCGGCGCACCGGCGGGCCGTCCTCCTCGCGCCTCGCCACCTCGAGATTCAGAGGACGTGGCGGGACTTTCTGCTCAGTCGGGGGCGGGCGGACGAAGGACGCCGGGCGTGGCAGGCGGCCCTCACCCCCGAACCGCCCGAGCACGAGGCCTGGTACGGCTACGCCGAACTCTGCCTGCACCTCGGCGACGCGGACGAGTACCGCCGCGCCTGCCAAAGGATGCTCACGAAGTTCGGGGCGACGACCAGCCCCCACGTGGCGGAGCGGACGGCCCGAGCCTGCTTGCTCCTCCCCGCGCCGGCGGCGGAGTTGGCCCCCGCCGCGGCCCTCGCGGGGCGTGCCGCGGCGGCCGACCGGACCAAGTTCAAGAATGCGTTCCCCTCCTTCCGCTTCGTCGAGGGACTGGCCGACTACCGCCTCGGGCGGTTCGACCGGGCGGTGGCGATTTTGCGCGGAGACGCCGCCGCGGTGCCGGGGCCGTCCCCCCGGCTCCTCCTGGCGATGGCCTTGCACCAAGACGGTGACGTTGCGGAGGCGCGGAAAGTGCTCGCCGACGCGGTGCTGAACCACGACTGGCGGGCGCAGCGAGTGCGCGACCAGGACGACTGGATCCGTCACACCCTCCGTCGCGAGGCCGAGGGTCTGATCTTGCCGAACCTGCCGGCCTTCCTGACGGGGACGCATCAGCCTCAGTCCGACGACGAGCGGTTAGCGCTGCTGGGCGTCTGCCAGTTCACGAACCGCACCGACGCGACGGCCCGACTCTACGCCGACGCCTTCGCGGCTTCCCCACGCCTGGCCGAGGAGTTCCGGTTCGGCCACCGCTCCAACGCCGCCTGCTCCGCCGCCCAGGCCGGGTGCGGCCGGGGCGCGGACGCGGCCGGACTCGGGGAAACCCAGCGGACACAGTGGCGGTCGCAGGCGCGGGAGTGGCTCCGGGCGGACCTGGCCGCGTGGGCCAAGACCCTCGAAGGGGCGACGCCGGCAGCCCGCGACCTCGTGCGACAACGGCTCACGCAGTGGCGGTCCGACCCCGACCTCGCGGAACTGCGCGAGCCGGCCGGGTTGGACAAACTTCCCGCGGACGAACGGAAGGATTGGCTGGCGCTGTGGGGCGAAGTCGACAGCGTCCTCACGCGGGCGACCGGCGGCAAGTGACGGGCCGGTTCGCTCGACCGTGCCGACGAACCGGTCCGACCGACGCGCCCGCCAGTTCCGGCGCGGCCCGCCTCAGCGCCTCAGGAACAGTTCGCCGGCGACGAACGACTCGACCAGCGACGCCAGCCGGTAGCCGCCGGGCTTCGACCGCTCCAACAGCGGCTTCAGCGCGGCGCGGTCGCCGGCGGTCACGGGGCGGCGCAACGCGTAGGTCGCCAGCTTCTCGGCGAAGGCGGCGGCGAACTTGTCCGCGTCGTCGAGCAGCAGCCGCTTCAACCCCGCCGCGTCGGCGAACTTGCGGCCGTCGGCCAACTCCCCGGACGGGTCGAGCCGCGGGTCCGCCCCGCCGCCGGCCGCCGCCTCGGCGTCGCGCCAGCGGCCCACCGCGTCGTAGTTGTCGAAGGCCAGGCCGAGCGGGTCGATGCGGCGGTGGCAGGCGGCGCAGTTGACGTCGGCGCGGTGCGCCTCCAGCTTGTCGCGCACCGTCGTCTTGGCTGCCCCCGCCGCCGGGGTGGCGAGCGCCGGCACGTTGGCCGGCGGCGGGGGCGGCGGCCGGCCGACGATCGCGTCGAGCACCCAGACCCCCCGGTGGACCGGCCGGTGCCGCGTGCCGTCGGAGGTCAGGCCCAGGACCGAGGCGTGCGTCAGCAGCCCGCCGCGGTGGTCGCCCGGTGCCAGGGCCACCCGCCGCATCGCCTCGCCGCGCACGCCCCTGACGCCGTAGTGCGCCGCGAGCCGCTCGTTGAGCACGGTCCAGTCCGAGTCGAGGAACTCGCGCAGGCCGGCGTCGCGGGCCAGCACCTCGCGGAAGAAGCCGGTCGTCTCGGCGACCATGCTGGCTTCGAGGTACTCGTCGTAGTCGGGGTAGAGCGTCTTGTCGGGGGCGAACAGGCCGACGCGGCGGAGTTGCAGCCACTGCCGCGGGAACGAGTCGGCGAAGGAGGCGGCCCGCGGGTCGGCGAGCATCCGCCGCGCCTCGGCCCGGCGCACCTCGGGGTCGCGAAGGGTGCCGGCGCGGGCCGCCTCCGTAAGCCGGGCGTCGGGCGCGGTGCCCCAGAGGAAGTACGACAGCCGCGACGCCGCCTCCCAGTCGGTCAGCCGCGGCGACGGCGCGGCCGGGTCGCCCTCGACAAGGTACAGGAAGTGGCTCGAATTCAGCACCGCCAGCAGCCCGACCTTGACCGCCGCCTCGAAGCCGTCGCCGCGCTTCTGCGAGAGCTCGACGAGCCGGGCGAGCCGATCGACCTCGGCGGGCTTGGCCGGCCGACGCCAGGCCCGCCCGGCGAAGCGCGTCAGGATTTCGCGGGCGTAAGCCGCGTCCTTCGTGGCCGCGTCGCCGCCGAAGAAGACCAGGCGGGACGCCGGCGTCGGCCACGACTCGAGGACCGGGCCGTCCCACTCGACCGAGTCGAGCAGCAGGAACGGCACGAGCGGCTTGCCGTCGTCGTCGGTGAACTTGAGCTGCCACGGCACGCGGGTCGTGAGGCCGGTGAAGGCGTTCGGCACCTCGCTGGAGCGCGACCGCCGCGCCTCGGGGTTCGGCCCCGGCACGGCGTTGACGATGCGGACGTTGTGGTCGCCGGCCGGCAGGTGGGCGCGGAACTCCAGCGTCGCCGGCGCGGCCTCGGGGGCCTCCACGTCGCGCTCGAAGAGCAGCCGGCTGATGCCGCTGTCGTACAGCCGCAGCCGCGGGGCGCGGCCGCCCTCGGGCCGCAGGCCGCTGAGTTTGACGCGCACGAGGTACTCGCCGGCGACCTTGACGCGTAGGGTGTGGTCGTCGAGCGCCCCGTTGTTGGGCACGACGTCGGCGCGGACCTTGTCGGCGACGCCGCGCGCCCGGTACTCCGCCTCGTACTTCTTCCAACTGCCGCCGCGCAGGTCGAACGCCGACCAGCGCACGACCTCGCGCGGCGGCCGCGGCCCGGCCGGCAGCGCCTCGGCCAGCGCCGCCTCGGACGCCGCCAGGTACTTCTCGACGTGGGCGGGCGAGAGCGTCAGCACCGAGCCGACGCGCTGGAAGCCGTGCCAGTCCGGGTCCTCGGGCAGCCCCGTCGGGTCGGCCGCGTCGACGGTCACGCCCAGCAGGTCGCGGACGGTGTTGGCGTACTCCTCGCGCGACAGCCGGCGGAAGCTGACCTTCTCGGCGTTGCCCTGAGTCGCCTCGGCCTCGGCGAGCCGCCCGGCGACCCACGCCGCGACCCCGGCCGCGTCGTCGGGCTTGGGCCGAGGCCGGTCCGGCGGGGGCATCTCGCCGCTGGTGACGCGGCCCAGGACCTCCTCCCAGCGGCCGGCCGACTTGGGCGCGGCGAAGTCGGCGGCCAGGTCGTCGAGGCGGAAGTCCCCCTTCGCCTTGCCCTCGCGGTGGCAGCCGACGCAGTGCGCCGCCAGGAACGGCTTCACCACCTTGTCGTACTCGTCGTCGGCCGCGACCCGCGGGGCGGCGACCAGTAGCAGCAGCAGAATCGGAACGAGGCGTGTCACCGGCGCTCCCCTTTCACGGGCGGGTCGATCGGGGCCGGGGCGAGTTTCAGCGGGTCGGCGTTGGCCCAGACCTGCGTGCAGGCCGACGGGTGGCCGGGCCGTTCGCCGCCGCGGTTGACGAGCAGCCGGTCGCCGACGGCCAGGTCGGCGGCCGTGCCCCACCGGCCCGCCTTCCAGACGCGCGTGTTGGCGTCCAGGCGCAGTTCGGCGCGGCCGGTGTCGGGCGGCTGCTCCGGGTCGCCCTGGTCGTTCTGGACCGCCGGCGGCTGGCGCGCGGCGGTCAGCGACCCGGCCCCAACGGCCAGGGCCGTGACCCGCCACACAACACCGTTGGCGACGAGTTCGCTGACCTCGTCGGTGACGGAACTCGCCAGCGTGAACGCCCCGGCCGCGTCCGGGTGCAGGCCGAGGCGGCAGCGCGTCCCGGCCGGGATCGCCGCCAGCCCCGACGCGGCACCCAGGTGGCGCACCGACGCCTCGGGCAGTAGCGTGAACTCGACCGCCGCGCCGGTGCGGTCGGCGAGGAACCGGCCGGGGCCGACGAGTTCGCCCCAGACCGCGTGCTCGGAGTGCGGCGGCGGGGCGACGCTCGGTCGGACGCGGTGCCAGGGCAGGTGGCGGTTGCCGCGGTCGGTGCGGACGGGGAACTGGCCGGGGTACTCTTGCGCTGGACACTCCGCGAGTTCGGCCGGCAGTGCCCGGTTGCCGTAGTGGAACAGTTGCTCGCCGAACGGCTGGTCGAGCGACGGCCACTCGCCGGCGAACACCCGCACCACCCGGCCGCGGCGGAAGCCTTCGAGCATCGTCCCCACGGTGACCGTCAGCCGCGCCCCGGAGTCGCCGGTGCCCTCGGGCGCGACCAGCCGCGCCTCGACGACCTTGCCGGACTCCTGATCGACGGGCGGGTTCCAGGTACGCAGCTCGCCGTTGGCGACGGCCACGCGCACGCCCCGCCCGGTGGCGAACTCGGGCAGCCACTGCCGGGCGAACTCCGCCGGGTCGCCGCCGAGGAGCGCCACGGTGAGGGTGCGGCCCTCGGTCCGCTCGACGCGCGCCGGCAGCCCGCGGGCCTTGAGGAACGCCGCGTGCGACCGCCGTTGCCGATCCGTCGCGGCCGCGTCGGCGGGGAGGCGGTCACGCAGTCGGGCCAGGCGGGTGAAGTCGCCGTCGGCGTCGGGGGTCAGGGTGAACTCGCAGGCGGTGCCCAGCGGCACGTCGCGCAGGTCGGCGTCGGCCCCGCGGTAGGTGACGACCCCCTCGGGCGGCAGCGCGAAGTCCCGCGCCGCGCCGGCGGGCGTGCGGAACTGCCCGGCGCGGTGGACGAAGTCGGCGGCCACCAGCACCCCGTCCACGCGCTGCGGCGCGAGCGCCGCCAGCAGCAGCGTGGCCGCGGCGACGGCGGCGCTCACGAGAGCACCTCCGACACGGGGCCGAGGCTGTCGGCGAACTTCTCGGCGCGCACGCCCATCGCCTGCATCATAGTGAGCATCACGTTCGAGAGCCGGGCCTTGCCGTCGCGCGGGTGGCCGCACAGCGAGCGCCACTCGTCGTAGCTGAGGGTGTAGGCGTTGCCCTGGGGGAAGTTGTAATCGACGTGCCGGCCGTGCCGCAGGCCGAGGCCGCGGCCGCCCGCGAGCAGGATCGGCAGGTTGCTGTTGGCGTGGCTGTGGCCGTAGCTCATGCCGCTGCCGAAGAGGATCATCGTCCGGTCGAGCAACGGCTCGCCCCCCTCCTGCACCTCCCCGAGCCGGTCGAGGAATCCGGCGAACATCCGCATGAGGAAGGCGTCACTCTTGGCGAGGCGGTCGAGGACGACCTTGTCGCCATTGTGGTGCGACAAGTTGTGGCGAGCCTGGGTGATGCCGATCTCGGGAATCGCAAGCCCGTTCCCCTCGCTGCCGTTCAT
>JANXTD010000828.1 GCA_025352585.1 Fimbriiglobus sp. | reverse complement strand
ACACGGGGGCGAATGTCACGCAGATTTCCGCGCGGAAGTCGGCAGCGGACTTGTCGCCGCGCCAGAGTGGGGGACCGTCAGCGTGAAGCGGGTCGCGCCGTCGGGCAGCGGCGTGAAGCGCACGTCGCCGCCGTTGAGCTGCGCCAGCCGCCAGGCGATCGACAGGCCGACGCCCCGACCGCGTCCGGCACTGCGGCCCGAGAAGAAGGGGTCGAACAGGTGCTCGACGTACTCCGCGGTCGGGCCGGGGCCGTTGTCGTCGACGGTCAGCCGCACGGACCGCGGGTAAACCTGCACGCCGACGCGCACCCAGCCGCCTTTGGGGGCCGCGTCAATCGCGTTCTGCACGAGGTGCCCCAGCGCCTGCCGGAGTTGCTGCGGGTCGGCAACAACCGTTAGCGCCCGGTCGAGGCCCTGCACGTCGGTCGTCAGTGACAGCCCCTTGTTCTCGGCCTCGCCGCGTAAGGGGTCGAGCACGCCCGGCAGCCAGCGGGCCAGTTCGACGCTCTCCGGCGACGGCTGCGGCGGCCGGGCGAAGTGCCGCGTCCCCTGCAAGATGTCGTGGATACGCTTGGTCTGGCGGATGATCGTCAGCAGCGGCTTCTGCCGCTCGGCGTCGGCCTTGCCCAACAATAACTGGGCGTTGCCGGAGATGATCGCCAGGGGGTTGTTGATCTCGTGCCCCGCCCCGGCCGCGAACTCGGCCAGCCCGGCGAGCTTGGCGTCGCGCAACTCGAACTCGAACTCGCCGCGCAACTCGCCCAGCAGTTGCGTGAGTTGGTCGACGCGGTCCTCGGCGGCCGCGAGCCACACGGCGGCTTGCGACCGGCGGGCCTGCGCGGACAGTCGCAGTAGCCGCACGAACAGCGCCACCGGCTTGGGCGGCGTCGCCGGGCGGAACACCGCCGTCGCCGGCACGCGGGCCGCCAGCTTGGTCGCGAGCAGGAACAGTTCGTGCGGGGCGTGGTCGTGGGCCGCGCCGGCCTCGACGAGGCCCAGCGGCGTGCCGGACTGCTCGGTGACTGCTAAGGCGGCCCGGACGACGCGGAACAGGTCGAGCGGTGCCCCCATCCGCGCGGCGTCGGCGGCCGGCAGGCGTAGCGAACTCAGCAGTGCTGTGAGCCAGTCGGGGAATCGCCAGCGCGCCGCCAGCCGGCGGGTGATCGCCGGGCAGTCGAGGCCGAAGTGCCGGCGTTGCGTCTCGAGCGGGTCGAGGGCGTGGTCGGCGTCGGCGAGGCAATCCTTGAGCGGCTGCGGGTAGAGCGTCGCGGCGGCGACCCAGCCCAGGTGGGCCAGTCGCGTGGCCAACGCCGCCACACCGGGCGAAACGCCGGGCATCTCGGCGGCGAGCAGTTCGGCGAGCGAGACGGCGCGCTCGATGGCGTCGTGGACGTCGGCCGGCAACTCGGCCGGGGCCGGCTGGCCGCGAGTCGCAACCCCTTCGAGCAGCGTCGCGGCGGCCGACGCCAGGCTCGGCTGCGTCAGGGTCACGGCGTCGAACGGCTTGCAAGTGGGGGTGAGCGACGGGCGGACGAAGCGCGCCAGGTGGGCGCAGAAAGCGAGGTCGCCGGAGAGGGTCCGGGCGAGCGGTGCCGCCTCGGTGAGGGTGAGCAGGGATTCGGCCGAGGGGCAGAGCCACGGCAGGGCCACCGCCGAACGACCTGTGACGACGCCGCCCACCGCTGGCTCCCTTCCTTGGGGGCCGCGCCGACGGGACTGCCCCGACGGCCCGACCGGTCCCGCACTCTCAGACCAGCGACGAGGTTTCCATCTCGAGCTGCTTGCACATCTTGTTGATCAACTCGTCCACGTCGAACGGCTTGCGGACGAACTCGTCCGCCCCCGCCAACTTCAGCTCGGCAATCTTCTCTTCTTCGACCATCCCGCTGATGCAGATGATCCTAACTTCCTCAAGACTCGCATCTTGCCTCACCCGCACGCAGACTTCCTTGCCGTTGATGTCCGGCAGCATCACGTCGAGGATGATCAAGTCGGGGCGGTACTCCTTCACGAGCATTCCGGCGTCGAAGCCGTTGGCGGCGACGCGGTACTCGAAGCGGCCGTCGTCTTCGAGGGCTTTGGCCAGCATCTCGATAATCTCGACCTCGTCGTCGACGAGCAGGATCTTGCGCTTGCCGCTCTCCAGCGCGTCGGTCGGGATGCTGTTGTCGCGCATGAACTTGTACAAGGCTTCGCGGGGGATGCGGCGGAACTTCGACCCCGGCACCCGGAAGCCCTTCAACTGGCCGTTGTCGAAGCAGCGGATGATGGTCTGCTGGCTGACCTTGCAGATCTTGGCGGCTTCGCCCGTCGTAAACACCGTTTTCATCGGAGGTCCACCCTGTGTGTGTCGGGGGCGACCGCCGCACGCCACGGGGGCGCACAGTAGCCGGTCCCATCCTGGGAATGTCGCGTCGAAAGCGGGGCGCTTTCCGGGGGCCGGACAAGGTGGCGAGTCTGGGGGGAGTCCTCACGCCGACGGAGTATATCTCACGCCGCCGGCGAGGCCAAACGTCCCGCCGAGGCTTTCGCCGCGTCGCCCGCTCGGCCGGACTAGCCCACCGCTCCCAACCCGTTCGTCTTCGCCACCCTCGCCAGTCGCCCTGTGCTGGGCCGTTTACCGACGCCGCAGAACCGGCACAAGCCCAGTTCACCGTCCAGACTCCCCAGAACCTCGGGGGCCGGCGAACGGGGGATACCCGCCTAGCCGAGATAAAACAAGAGAACCGCCAGGTCCGCCGGCGTGATGCCGCTCACGCGCCCCGCTTGCCCCAGGCTCGCCGGGCGAATCTTGGTCAGCTTCTCCTTCGCCTCGACGCGGAGTTGCGGTACCGCCATGTAGTCGAAGCCGCCGGGGATCGCCCGGTGCTCCATCTTGCGGAAGCGCTCCACGTCCGCGGTTTGCCGGTCGATATACCCGGCGTACTTCGCCTCCAACACGACCTGCTCGACGACCTCTGGGAGTGCGTCCCAGGCCCGCAACCCCGGCGACTTGTCGCACAGCATCCCCCAGTCGGTGGAGGTGCGGCGAATCCAGGTGTGCAGCGTGTCGCCGTCGGCCCGCGTGAGCTTGAGGTGCTCCTGAAGCTCGGCGACCTTCGCCTCCTTGGCGTGCAGCCGCGCCGCCGCTTCGACGCCCACGGAGCCGACGGCGATGCCCAGCGGTGTGAGCCGGCGGTCGGCGTTGTCGTGCCGCAGCACCAGCCGGTACTCGGCGCGGCTCGTGAACATGCGGTACGGCTCATCGACGCCCTTCGTGACTAGGTCGTCGATCAGCACCCCGATGTACGCCTGCGAGCGGTCGAGGATCAGCGGCGGTTTTGCTTGCAACTTCAGCGCGGCGTTCAGCCCCGCCATCAGCCCCTGCGCCCCGGCCTCTTCGTACCCGGTCGTGCCGTTGATCTGCCCGGCGAAGTACAGCCCGGCGACCGGCTTGGTTTCGAGCGTGGCGTGCAACTGCGTCGGCGGGGCGTAGTCGTACTCGACGGCGTATCCCAGCGCATCACCTCGGCGTTCTCCAGGCCGGGGATGA
>JANXTD010000815.1 GCA_025352585.1 Fimbriiglobus sp. | reverse complement strand
GCCTCGGGTGACCGGAGGCCGCCCCGGAGGGCGGCGCGCTCGGCGTCGGTTAGGTCGCGGACGAACAGTGGTGGCTTCATCCCGTTAGAGTACGGGCCGACGAGACGAATCACAGGATGTCACCTGGAACTGCACTAGGGGCCTTCGACTCCCCCGAGTGCCGCGCCCGCTACGACCGGGTGGTCGCCCGCTACCTCACCGTGGAGTTCCCCACGAATTGTGGACAGTCTTTAGCGGTCGGTTTGGTGATGCGTCCGATCGAACTCGGCCGGGGCGACGTACCCCAGCGACGAGTGCCGTCGGACGCGGTTGTCGAGCGCCTCGATATCCTCGAAGGTGCTCGCCGTCGCCTCGTCGCGGGTCGTGTAGTCCTCGTCGTGAACCAGTTCCTTCACGAGGCTCGCGAAGATGCTCTCCATCGGCGCGTTGCACAGTGCCGTTCCCGCGACGGCTCATGCTGCACACGATTCGCTCCTCCTCCAACCGCCGCCGGTCGTGCTCGCTCGCGGACTGGCTGCCCCGATCCGAGTGGGCCACCAGACCCGAAGTCCCCTCGGGGCGACCCCTCGCGGGTCGGGACGTACGTCACGTCCGCGACCCACGACGCGTTCGGCTCGGCCGGGTCGAAGTCCCGGTCGAGGACGTTCTCGGCCACCGGGTGCGGCTGGCTCGAGTCCGTCGTCTGCCGGAACTTCCGCTCGGTTTTCGCGGCGACCCCGGCCTCCCGCATGACCCGCGCGACCGTGTTCACGCAGCAGTCGTGACCCCGGCCCACTAACTCGGCGTGCATGCGCGGGGTTCCGTATCGCGCCTTCACCTGGGCGTGAATCTGCGCCACCTGCTCGGTCAGCGTCCTACGCCGGGTCTGGGTCTCGCTCGGCTCTCGGGACCGCCAGGCGTAGAAGCCCGCGCGGGACACCTCCAGCACGCGGCACAGGGTCGTCACCGGCCACTCGGCCCGGCGTTCCTCGATCCATGCGAAGGTCACTTCCTCTGGGTGGCGAAGAACGCCGCGGCTTTTTTTAAGATGTCGCGCTCCACCTCCAGGCGCTTCACATCCGCCCAGGGGCGTCGCAGCTCGTCCTCGACGGGGGTGAGGTGCCCGGCCCCGGGGAACGCGGCGGCCCCGTTCTTCGTGACCGCCTTCTTCCACGAGTGCAGGAGGTTCTCGGTGACCCCGAGCCGGCGGGCGACCTCGGCGACCGAGAGCTTCTGGTCGGTAATCATCGCCACGGCCTGGAGCTTGAACTCCGGCGCGTAGACCTTGCGGGAACCGGCCATCGGTGTGTCTCCTCTGCTCAGAGTTGACACCGCTCTCCGACTGTCCACGATTCGTGGGGAACTTCAATTCACTGGCTGCTTAACGGAACGGTCATCGCCCCGGAGAAACCGCTTGTGCTACGGATGACTTACGGTGACATCTCAAGCCCTCGCTTGCGCCTGTTGCCATCCAGCCCATCGATTGGTTGACGTTCGAGGAAGGCTTAAGCTGCACCCGCTATGGGTGGCAAATAGGGGGCAGGCTTGGCCCAGCGAAGCCAGCATGAGTACATTCTGGTCGTGGCCGATTAGTGTGTTGACGGTGCCGGAACGCCCCTGCTCGCAGGCTCGAGCACAGCCACCAACACGGTGATCGGCCACGACCCCGTGTCTGGCGGGTCGCGGCCGGCTGACGACACCCCGCCCCCTACGAGGTCAACTCGGGGATCGCCTGGCCGTGGTCCACGATCGGCGTGGGGCGGCCGTTGAAGTCCTTGATCATGGCGCGGGCGTAGTCGATGCCGAGGTGGCGGTAGAGCGTCGCCAGGAAGTCGCCCGGCCCGCACAGCCGCTCGACCGCGTCCTCGCCCCGCCGGTCGGTCGCCCCGACCGCCCGCCCGGCCGCGATGCCGCCGCCGGCCCAGACGTTCGAGAACCCCCGCGGCCAGTGGTCGCGGCCCGGCTGGACCGTGCCGGCCGGGCCGCTGGCGTTGCCCGCGCCGGTGCTCGGCGAGTACTCGATCTTCGGCGTCCGCCCGAACTCGCCGGTGACGGACACCAGCACCCGCTCGCTCAGCCCCCGCTCGTGCAGGTCGGTGACCAGCGCCGCCACCGCCTGGTCGTACGCGCCGGTGCGGAACTTCAGCGCGTCGAAGATGTGGTGGTTGACCGCATGGTCGTCCCAGTTGCCCACCCGGCCGCAGAGCGGGCCGCCGAGCTGCGTCGTCACCACGTCGACGCCCGCCTCCACCAGCCGGCGGCACAGGAGCAACTGCTGGCCCCAGGCGTTGCGGCCGTAGCGGTCACGGGTCTTGGGGTCCTCCCGGCCGAGGTCGAACGCCTCCTTGGCCTTCGGGTCGGTCAACAGCGCCATCGCCTGGGACTCGAACCGGTCGAGGGCCTCCAGCTCGCGTGCGGTGTCGAAGGCGCGGTCGAGGGTGTCGAGCTTACGCCGCAGCGACGCCCGCCGGCCGACCCGCCGCGCCTGGTCGGCGTCGGCCAGCCCGACGTTCGGCACCGTGAACGTCGGCGAGTTCGGGTCGCCGGACACGACGAACGGCGAGTAGGCGTCGCCCAGGTACGCCGGCCCGTTGTACTCCAGCGGCGGGTTGACGCCGACGTAGGCCGGCAGCGGGTTGGCCCGCGGCCCCCGCTGGCCGAGCAGGTAGTTCGCCACCGCCATCCAGTCCGGGTACTTCGGCTTCGGCTTGTCGCGGGTGTCGGGGTCGCCGGAGAGCAGTTGCATCGAGCCGGCCGGGTGGCCGGGGGCCGTCTGCCGCATCGACCGCAGCACGACGAGCTTGTCGGCGATGGCCGCCTGCCGCGGCAGCAGCTCGGTGAACCGCAGCCCCGGTACCTTCGTGGCGATCGGCTTGAACGGCCCGGCGTACTCGCTACCGGCGTCGGGCTTCGGGTCGTACGAGTCGAGGTGCGACAGCCCGCCCGGCAGCCAGACCAGGATGACGGCCTTCTTCTCGGCCGGCTTGGGTTCGGCCGGCGCGCCGGCGCGCAGCTTGAGGAGGCCGGGGAGGCTGAGGCTGGCGAACCCGGCCAGGCCGGTCTGGAGGAGCGCCCGGCGGCCGCACGCCCCGAACGGGACGGGGCCGGGGCACCGGCGGATCGGCGTAGTCATTTCGTCTCCCCTGGCAGGACGCGGAGAATCACGGGTTCGCTCACGACGATGTCGGCGACATCCTGCGGCTGGGCGGCCGCCTTCGCCGCCTCCATCCGTTGCTTCGACGCGGCTTGGGCGTCGGTGGCGGCCTTCATCTTCGCCGCCACGGCGGTCAAGGCTTCGGTCGCCTGGGTCTTCTTGGGCACCGGGGCGGCGAGGGCCTCGGCCGACGCCTTCTGGACTTCGCCCTCCAGCTCCTTCAGCGCCGCCGCAGTCTTCAGCGCCGCCGCCTCGGCCGTGGCCGCCAGGTCCGGCCGGTGGCGGTACTTCACCACCCCGCCGCCGAGGAACGCCAGCCGGTAGTCGCCCGGCACGGTCAAGTTCAGCGCCTTGAGGTCGAGCGTCACTTCCGCGGCGTCGGCGGTCGGCAGAACCTCCAGCTTGGGGGCCTTCTCGAACCCGGCCCCGACCGGCTTGAGGCTGAGCTTGCCGCCGGAGAACTCGCTGGTGCGGCTGACGGCGTAGCGCAGCGTCACCGTCTGCCCCGCCTTCACCTCGACGACGGGCGTCTTGGGGGCGATCGTGAGCGGGGCGCGCTCCAGCCCGCTCACCGAGACCGGCGCGTCGGCCAGCAGCCGCGTGGTGGGGATCTCGCCCCACGAGTCGGGCACCGGCCACGCCACCGACGCCACCCGACACGGCCGCGTCACGCTCGCCCCGTTGACCGTGGCCCGGCCGACGAAGGCCGCGCTCGCGTGGCCGCGGGGGGCACCGGCCGCCGCCGTGACGAGCATCATGCCGGAGAGCTTGCCGGCGGGGATCGTCAGCCCGGCGGCCGACACGCCCGGCGGCAGGTTCTCGAGGGACAGCTCGATCTCGCCGGCGAACCCGTCCCGGCGGAAGGCGACCACCTCGTACGCGATCGTACCCCCGTTCCGAAGCGTGAACGGCTTCGACAGCGCGTTGCGGTCGCCGTTACGCAGTTCGAGGTGCAGCGGCCACGCGACCAGCGCGAAGTCGGGGGCGGCCTTGCGGACCACCAGGCGGTAGGCGTGGCTCGGCTCGCTGCGGGTGCCCCCGAACAGGTCGGACAGGTGCAGCCGATACGTGCCGTCCTCGGGGATCGCGAGCCGGCCCAGCACGTCGGCGGTGCCGGAGTCGTACGGCGGGCCGTCGTAGGCGTAGCCGTTGCTCGACACCTTCACCGGGCTGGGAACGTCCGTCAACTCCACGACATCGACGAGCCGGTCCGGCTGCCCGGCGACGCCCTTGACCACGCGCTGGACGAGCACGGTCGGGTCGGTCGGGTGGCCGAGGCGCTCGGAGGCGACCTCGACCCACCACTCCTCACCCTTCTTGGCCGCGAACTCGAACACGTCGGCGTCGGCCGCCGGGAAGAAGCGGCCGGCGATGTCGCAGGGCAGGGTGACCCGCTGGGGGCGGTTGCTGTCGTTCGGCTCGATTTCGGCCGTGGCGGCCTGCGGCGGCAGCCCGGCCGGCGGCCAGGAGAAGGCGTTGACCGCGAGCGTCCCCGGCTGCCGCACCACGGGTGCCCCCGGCGGCAGCTCCCACAGGCCGAGCCGGTAGTAGAACGCCGGCCCGCCCCGGAACGTCAGGTCGTGAACCTTGAGCGTGTAAACCCCGTCCTTCGGCACGGCGAAGTCGAGCGGGCCGCCGCGGCGCTCGACGGCCAGGTCGCGCCCCGCCTCGTCGCCGACGATGACGGTGGGGGCCAGCTTCGAGTCGATGCCGCGGGCGGCGCAATCGACAACCAGCCGCTGCCCGCGCTTGGCCGTGAAGCGGTAGTAGTCGGCCGAGCGGGCGGCGACGCCGCCGTTGGCGACGCTGCCGACCGGCAGGTCCTGGGCGTCGGCCAGCGAGCGGTTCGGCTTCGCCGGCGTCACCTCGTTGAGCGTGCCGACGGCGAAGGCGCGCGCCGACGACACCCCCAGCCGCGTCACCAGCCGGGCCTCGACCAGCCCCGCCGGGTGGCCGGGGGCGACGGTGACGGCGTACCGGTCGGCGACGCCGGGCGTGCGTTTGGCGGTGACGCGGGGGTCGGAGAACAGCAGGTCGCCGGCGTCGTCGAGGTGCTCGCCGGTGACGGCCACGTCGAACGTGGTGCCGGCCTTGCCGCCCGCGGGGGTGACGGTCAGCAACCGCGGGGTCGGCAGGCCGACCGACTGCCCCGCGGCCTGGGCGGCGAGACTGAGAGCCACCGCCAGGGCGGCCGCGGTCCGGGTCAGCGGGCGGGTGGGCATGTCCGGGGCCTCGGTTAGTGGTTGAACAGGAACTCTTTGGTCGTCAGCAGCGCCCACATCAGGTCTTGCAGGTTCTCGCGGGCGGCGGTCTGAGGATCGACCGGCTTGCCGGCGGCGGTGGTCCGCGGCTCGGCCAGGTAAGCGACGGCGGCGTCCGACTCGTCCGGCCGCGGCTCGCGGGCGAACGCCGCCCGGTAAAGTTCGCTCACCTTGGCCGCGGCCGGCCGCGGGTCGGCGGCCAGCTTCTGCGCCCGCCCGGTCGGGTGGGCGAGCTTGGCGCGGACGTCCGCGGCGTTGATGAGGTGCAGCGTCTGCGCGAGACTCGCCGACTGCACCCGCTCGCACTCGCACACGCTCGCCCCCTCCGGCCGGCCGAAGACCCGCAGGAAAGGTGACGACGCGTTGTAACTGTTGTCCGGCAGCGCGACCGCCCGCGTCCCCGCCGGCAGGTTGGCGAAGTCGGTCTGGGTGCCGGCGAGCTGGTCGAGGGCGTCGAGTAGCACCTCGGCCGGCAGCCGCCGCGGCGAGAAGCGCGAGCCGTTCTGCCGGTCGCCGGCGTTGTGGGCGTTCGCCGCCGCGCTCAACCGGTAGGCCGTCGACCGGGTGATGACCCGCACCAACTCCTTGAGGTCGAACCCGCTCTGAATGAAGTGCTTCTCGAGTGCCGCGAGCAACTCGGGGTTGGACGGCGGGTTGGTGTCGCGCAGGTCGTCCTCCGGCTCGACGAGGCCGTGGCCGAAGAAGTGCTTCCAGTAGCGGTTGACGACCGCCCGCGCGAAGAACGGGTTGTCCGGCTTGCGCATCCAGTCGGCCAGCCCCAGACGCGGGTCGTCGCCCGGCGGGGCCGGCGGCACGGCGTCGCCGAGGGCCCCCGGCGGCACCGGCCGCTGAGTCTTGATGTTGGTCGCCGCCGCCACGCCGCGCTGGTGGAAGATCAGGTCCTCGCCGCGGACCCCCGACGGCTTGCGGCCGACGCGCGAGAAGAACGCGGCCAGGGCGTAGTAGTCGTCCTGCGTCCAGCGCTCGAACGGGTGGTGGTGGCACTGGGCGCACTGGAGCCGCACGCCCAGGAAGAGCTGGGCCACGTCCTCGGCCTGGTCCTTCGGCTGCTTGACCCGCTTGTACCAGGCGACCGGCGGGTTGCCGACCACGGCCCCCGTCGCGGCCAGCAGCTCGCGCACGAACTGGTCGTAGCGCTTGTTCGCCAGCAGGCCGTCCCGCACCCAGGCGTGGAAGGCGAAGTTCGACACCAGGTCACTGGCGTCGTCGCGGCGGTTCTTGAGGAGCGCGGTCCACTTGCCGGCGAAGTGGTCGGCGTAGTCGGGGCCGCGCAAAAGCTCCTCGACCCAGCGGTCCCGCTTGTCGGGGCCGCGGTCGGCCAGGAACGCCGCGACCTCCGGCTCGGTCGGCAGCCGGCCGGCCACGTCGAGCGTCACCCGCCGCAGGAACGTGCCGTCGTCGCACACCGCCGACGGCGGCAGGCCGAGTTCCTTGAGGTTGGCGAACACGGCCGCGTCGACGAAGTTCCGCGCCGGCGGCAGGTCGGTCACTGGCGCGCCGAGCGGCACGGCGGCGGCGAACACCGCCACGCGGCCCTGGTAGCGGGCCATGACCGCGACCCGGCCGGGCAGGTCGGACGCCGTCACGCGGCCGCCCTCGGTCACCTCCGCCATCGCCTTATCGTTCGACTCGAACACCGCCAGCCCGGTGACATCGCGGGCGGTGCCGTCGGAGAAGCGGGCGGTGGCCGTCAGTTGCAGCGAAGCCCGCCGCTGGAGGGTGCCCCGCGCCGGCGTCAGCGCCAGGGACACTAGCACCGGCGTGGCAGCCGGGTCGGGCCGCGCCCCCTGGCGCACCCACTCGCGGACGAGGGCGTACCCGGCCGACCCCCTGGCCAGCCGCACCCCGCCGCCGTGCGTAACCCCGCCGGACGCTTTGAGCAGGATCAGGCTGTGGTCCGGGTCGGCGAACGACACCCGGCGGCCGCGGCTCTCCAGCACGACGTGCCCGTAGTCCTCCGCCGGCTCGAAGCCGAAGAGCGAGAGTTGGAAGCCGTTGCGGCCGCCGTTCGCCTTGGCGTGGCACGAACCGGCGTTGCACCCGGCCCGCGTGAGCGTCGGCACGACGTCGTTCCCGAAACTGACGGCCGGCTCCGCCCCGCGTGCGGCGACCGGGCCGGCCAGGACCAGTCCTACGACCAGGGCAGGGATCAGGTACGCGTGGGTGGGTCGCCGCCGGGCGGCCCTCGGGTCAAAAGGCATCGGGTTACCGCCGAGTGGTCGACGCCTGCAAGGGCAGGCAAAACCGGTGGGGACCGTCGGGCGAGAGGGCTGGCCCTCGGCGCACGACGGCTTCACCAGAGTATGTCGCCCGCCCGCCCGCGAGGCAAGCAGGAAATCGGAACCGCCTCTCCGGCGGCGCGACCAGTCTCACTAACGCACCGCGTCGCGCCCGCCCTCAACCCGCAGGCCGCCGAGTCACTTCCGTGCGATCGAGTCACTTCCCAGCTATCACCCCGCCCGCAGTGAACGCCGAGTACCCAGGGAGCGTCAGGAATCCGTCCGGCGTCTTGGTCAGGAACCGGGGCAGGGTCATGGCCGCCCACCCGGGGACGTTATCCCACATCACGCGGGTCAGGTAGACGTCTACCGTCTTGTCCTCCTTCGGCACGTTGAATCGACCCGCCGGGCGGCTGGTGTGCTTCGCCGGCGGGGCCACCCACACCGGCTGGCCTTTCACCCGCACCGTCGTCTCGATCGTCACCTCCATCGCGCGGGCGATGTCCGACGGGGCGGCGAACGGTGAGACGGGCATGAACCCGCGGACCGTAGTGAACTCCATCCGCTCCCCGGTGTCCCGCTCCGTCACACGCACCTGCACGGTGATGTCGGCCGAGTCCGCCACCTCGATGCCGTTGGCGGCCCAAGCTGTCTTGAGGGCGTCCGGTGCCTTCTTCAGGCCGTCGGACGCGTTCGTGCCGGTGAAGTCGAGGGCGAGTGCGACCTTCGCTCCCGGCTTCAGGACGGCCCCGGCCCCGTCGGCGACGGACGCGACCTGCGCCTCGGCGGCTTTGCCCGGCAGGTCCGCCGCGACGAGGCTGCCCTGACTCCCGACGCTGACCGCGTACCACGTCCGGCCGTCCGGCCGCTGAGCCGAGAAGCGGTTGGCGGCGGGCGGGGGCGAGTAGGCCCAAATGACCGCCTTCCGGGCCGGGTCGAAGAGTTCCCGGCCGTCGGTGAGGATGCCGTTCCCGGCGTACTCGAACCACTTCCCGGCGGCGGCCGCGACCTTCAAGGGGGTCTCGTCGATCTGTGCCCCTCGGGAGAGGTCCCAGCGGACGAGGACCGCGCCGGCCCCGGACTTGACGAGGACCGCCGCCGCCTCGGACCCGTCCGGCTTCACGAACGGCGTTCGCGGGGCGTTCCCGGCCGTGACCGGGACGAACCCCAGGACGAGGTCGCCCACGGCGTCGCCGGTGGCCGCGTCGAAGAAGCGGACGGCGTTGCCCTGGAAGCCGAAGACGTACCGCCGGCCCGCGGTCATGCCCGCGGGGGTGAAGCCGGGGGCGTGAGCCACGTAGGCGGCCTTCCCGCTGCCGAGGTCCCACACCGCCAGCGTACCGGCCCCGCTGACCGTGAGCACGCGGCCGGGGGCGAGGACGGCGGCGTAGGCCACCTTCCGGCCGTCGCCCGGCTCCGCGTCGTACGGGCGAATCCCGGTCGGCTTGCCCCCGTCGAGCGGGAACACGTCGGCCCGGCTGCGGGTCGCGGTGTCCACGGCGACGACGGCCGACCCGTCCGCGGCGAGGTCTTCGACGGCGCACCCGGGGGGCAGTTCGATCGTGCCGGTCAGCTTGCCGGTCGTCAGGTCCACCCGCCGGACGGTCCGCGGGCGGTTGTTGTCCGGCTCGCCGAAGGCGGCGGTCGCGGCCGTCTCGAACACCGCGACCGGCTTCGCCCCGCCGGTGACGCGGAGGGACTGGCACCCGCCGAGGTCGAACCCGAGTGGGACCGGCCGCTGGCCGGCGGTCGTGCCTGGGGCCGCGTCGGGCTTCAGGCTCCAGCCGGGGGCGGCGAGCGGCACGTCGAACGTCTTCGCCCCGGCGGTGGACGCCGCGACGAGGTTCGGCAGTAGCGCGTCGGCGGCGTTCCCACCGCTCCGCACGGCGGCTTTCACCGCGGCCACCTTGTCCGCCGGCAGGGTCACGGCCCGCAGGTGCCGGTCTTGGCCGACCTTCGTCACGCCGACGACCGCCCCGAGGGAGATCGGGTAGCGCGTCCCGCCCCAGCCCTCGGCCGCGGGGGTGAAGATGGCCTTCGCGGTCATCGGGTCGAGTACCGTGCCGCCGTGGAACAGCACCCCGGACCCGTCGAGCGTCCAGACGATTTTTTGCCCGTTGTAGAAGGGGGCACCGGCCGCTTCGACTTTGTTGACCGCGAGCGTCTTCCCGGTGGCGAGGTCGATGATGACCAGTTGCCGCTTGTTCCACGCTTCCATGACCGCGGCCAGCTTCGTGCCGTCAGGGGAGACGGAAAGGCCGTCGAAGTTCTGGTCGTTCCCGTCCTGCTGCTTCGGCCCCGGAAGGAGGGCGACTTCGGCCCCGGTGTCGGCGTCGTGGAACCGGAGGAACTTGGTGTCCGGAACCCCGATGTACTTCCCGCCGGGGGTGGCGAACGGCACCGCGTGCCGCCACGGGCTGCCCTCGACCTTGACCTCGGCGACCTGCTTACCGTTCGCCTTCAGGTCGTAGACCTGGGCGACCCGCTTGCCCGTATACGTCAGCACCTTGTCCGGGCCGACGAACTGGAGCGAATCCGGCTTCCCCTCGACCGACAGTTCGCCCAGCACCTTCGGGGCCGTCGCGGACACGTCGAAGACCACGACTGTCGCGCCGCGGAACCCGTGGGCGGTGGCGGCGAACCGCTTGCCGTCCCGGCTCAGGGCGTAGGGGGCGTCGATCTTGAGTTCGCCCGGTAAGGTGCCGACGAGTTTCCCGCTCCGCAGGTCGATTACCACCTTGGCTTCGCCCTTCCCGTGCCGGCCGACGATCGCGAAGGGTCCGCCGTCGGCGTAGACGATGTCCGGTTCAAAGAAGGTACGGGGGAGGGCCACGTCGAGCTTGTAATCGGCTGGCCAGTCGATCTTTTCGGCCGGCGGGTCGACGAGGCTCTTCCACTCGGCCGCGGCGGGGGCGGCCAAGAGGGCGGGGAGGAGGATCCCGAAAAGAAACCTAGGCACGGGTGGACTCCGGAGGATTTAGGGAATCGGTCGCGGGCTTACGCCAGAATCTCCTGCACGACTTTCCCGCGGACGTCGGTCAGGCGGTAGTCGCGGCCCTGGAAGCGGTGGGTCAGCAGCTCGTGGTCGATCCCCATCAGGTGGAGCATCGTGGCGTGCAGGTCGTGGACCTCGACGACGTTCTCGGCCGCGTTGTACCCGAACTCGTCGGTCGCCCCGTGCGTCACGCCCCCCTTGACCCCGCCGCCGGCCAGCCAGATCGAGAACCCCTTCATGTGGTGGTCGCGGCCGCTCCCGCCCTGCGACATCGGCGTCCGCCCGAACTCGCCGGCGCACACGATCAGCGTGTCGTCGAGCATGCCGAGCCGCTTCAGGTCTTGAATGAGCGCGGCGCACGGGCGGTCGATCTCCTCGATCTTGAGCTTGATGCCGTCCCTCACCCCGCCGTGGTGGTCCCAGTCGCGGTGGTAGAGCTGGATGAACCGCACGCCTTGCTGCGCGAGCCGGCGGGCGAGGAGGCAGTTCGACGCGAACGACCCGTCGGCACCCTTCGACCCGTAACTGTCCAGCACCGCCTGCGGCTCCCTCGTCAGGTCCGTGAGCGCCGGCACACTCGACTGCATCTTGAACGCCAGCTCGTATTGCGCGATGCGGGTGCCGACCTCGGGGTCGTCGGTCGCGCCGGCCGGCATCTGGTTCAGCCGGGCCACGGCGTCGATCACGTCCTTCTGCTGGTCGCGGCCGACGCCCGGCGGGTTGGTCAGGTACAGCACCGGGTCGCCCTTGCCGCGGAGCTGGACGCCCTGGAACCGCCCCGGCAGGAACCCCGGCCCCCACTGCCGCGACGCGATCGGCTGGTTCTGCCCGCCGCGGCCGTCGGACGTGAGGACGACGAACCCGGGCAGGTCCTCGGCCTCGCTGCCGAGACCGTAGGTCAGCCACGCGCCCATGCTCGGGCGGCCGGACACGCTCGACCCGGTGTTCATGAACGTGTGCGCCGGGTCGTGGTTGATCGCCTCCGTCCTCATCGACCGGACGACGCACAGGTGGTCGGCGACCCGCGGCAGGTGGGTGAACAGCTCGTTCAACTCGACCCCGCCCCCGCCGTGCTTCTTGAACCCCCACTGCGGCCCGAGGCACGTCAACTTCGCGCCCTGGAGTTGCGCGATCGGCTGGCCCTTGGTCACCGACTCGGGCATCGGCTGGCCGTCGAGTTTCGCGAGGGTCGGCTTGTTGTCGTACAGTTCGAGGTGACTCGGGCCCCCGGCCATCACCATGAAGATGACCCGCTTCGCCTTCACGGGGGCGTGCGGGGTCGCGACGACGCCCTTCCGGCGGTCGGCGGCTGACGCGGCCGCCGGGGCGAGCAGCGAACTGAGCGCGACCGCCCCGACCCCGCGGCACGCCTGGCCCAGGAACGTGCGGCGCTGGAGGAGGCGGACGTGGCGGAGGTAGTCGTTCATGGGTCTACCGCGTTGGCGAACCCTCCCACGCGGGTGGGAGGTGGTGTGGGGAGAAGTACCCCCGCCCTCGGGGGGGGCGGCCGCTTACGGCCGCGTGATCGTCTCGTTGAGATTCAGCACCACGCGGCACACGCTCGTCCACGCGGCGAGTTCGGCGGCGGGCACGCCCTTTCGCACAGGCAGGTCGCCGGCCGCAAGCAACTTCGAGGCGGCGGCCGGGTTCGCGGCGTAATCCGCGCGGTGCTTCTCGAGTACGCCGAGCAGCACCGCCCCTTCGGCGGGTCGGGCGGCGCGGCCGGTCGCCCGCAGGAACGCCCACGCCAACCGGGCCGCGTCGTCGGCCCCGCCCTCGGCGAGCGCCTTCGCGGCGAGCGCCTTCGCCGCCTCCACGAACTCCGGGTCGTTGAGCAGCACGAGCGCCTGTTGCGGGATGTTCGACCGCGGGCGTTCGGCCGTGCACTCCTCGCGGCTCGGGGCGTCGAACGCGAGCATCGCCGGGTGCGGGAACGACCGCTGCCAGTGGGTGTACATGCCGCGGCGGTACACCTTCTCGCCGGCGTCCTTCTGCCACTCGCGGGCCGGGAAGTTGAGGGCCGCCCAGTACCCCGGCGGCTGGTACGGCTTCACGCTCGCCCCCCCGACGGCGGGGTTCAACAGCCCGCTCACCGCGAGGGCGTTGTCGCGGACGAACTCGGCGTCGAGGCGGGACCGCGACTGCCGGGCGAACAGCTTGTTGAACGGGTCGCGCTCCCGCGCCGCCGGCAACTCGGCCGACAACTGGCGGTAGGCGTTCGACGTGACGATCAGGCGGATGACTTTCTTCACGTCCCACCCGGCGCGGAACTCCGTCGCGAGCCAGTCGAGGAGTTCGGGGTGCGTCGGCAGTTCCCCCTGCGAGCCGGTTTCTTCGAGCGAGCGGGCGATCCCGGCCCCGAAGAACAACTTCCACAAGCGGTTCACGGCGACGCGGGCGGGGAGCGGGTTGTCGGCCGCGGTGACCCACTTCGCGAGGTCCAGCCGGGTGTACCGCTTCGCGCCGGCGGGCAGCGGCGGCAGCGGGGGTAGGAAGCCAGGAGTGGCCGGCGTCACGACGGGGCCGGACGTGTCGAGCCAGTCCCCCCGGCGGAGTACGCGGACGGTCCGCGGCCCGCCGGCGGTCGTCACCAGCACCTTCGGGATCGTCGCGTCGAAGTCGGCGCGGGCCTTCGCCGCCGCGGCGACCGCCTCGCGGTCGGCCTTCAGCGCGGCCTGAGGGATGACCGCCGCCCGCGCCGCGAGCCGGGCTTGCGCCGCGGCGGCGGCGTCGCCCAGTGCCTTCAACTCCGCTTCCTGCCCAGGCGTGGCCACCGCCAACCCCGCTTCCCGCCGGCCGACGGACGCCTCCTGGACGTCCGCGAAGAACGCGGCCGCGGCGTAGAAGTCTTTCTGCGTGTACGGGTCGAACTTGTGGTCGTGGCACTCGGCGCACATCAGCGTCCCGCCGAGCCACACCTGGCCGAAGTTCCGCACCCGGTCGGCGGCGTACTTCGCCTCGTACTCGCGGGCCTGCGCCCCGCCCTCCTCCGTCGTCTGGAGGAGGCGGTTGTACGCCGTCGCCACCCGCTGCGCCGTCGTCGGGTTCGGGAGCAAGTCGCCGGCCAACTGCTCGGTCGTGAAGTGGTCGAAGCGCAAATTGCCGTTGAACGCGCCGATCACATAGTCGCGGTACGGGGCGACGTTCATGGGGTTGTCGCTGTGGTAGCCGATGGTGTCGGCGAACCGCACGAGGTCGAGCCACCACACCGCCATCCGCTCCCCGTAGTGCGGCGACGCGAGCAGCCGATCGACCACGGCCTCGTAGGCGTCCGGCGACCGGTCCTCGACGAACGCCCGCACGTCGGCCGGTGCCGGCGGCAGGCCGGTGAGGTCGAACGACAGGCGGCGGATGAGCGTGGCGCGGTCGGCCCCCGCACTCGGTGCCTGCCCGGCCGCCTCGATCCGGGCGAGGACGAAGGCGTCGATCGGGTTCCGCACCCACGCCGCGTTCCGGACCGGCGGGACGGCCGGCGGGGAGAGTTCGGTGAACGACCAGTGTTCGGAGTACTTCGCCCCCTCCGCCACCCAGCGGCTCAAGAGCGCGACCTGCCCCGGCGTGAGCGGCGGCTTCTTCGACTTCGCCGGCGGCATCACCTCGTCCGGGTCTTCGGACGTGATCCGCGCCAGCAGCGCACTCGCGGCCGGCTTCCCAGGGGCGATCGCGCCCGCCTTCACCGCGGCGTCGCGGCGGTCGAGCCGGAGGTCGGCCTTGCGGGCCTTCTCGTCCGGCCCGTGGCAGGCGTAGCACTGCGCCGCCAGGATCGGGCGGACGTCCCTGTTGAAATCGACCGGCGGCGGGGCCGCCTGCGTCGCCGCGACGGACGCGAGCGCGAGCACGCAGGCGAGCGGGAAAGTG
>JANXTD010000814.1 GCA_025352585.1 Fimbriiglobus sp. | reverse complement strand
GGAGAAGACCAAAATCATGATTTTGGTCTTCTCCGCGCCTCTGCGTCTCCGCGGCAAAACTGTTTTCAGTTCACTTCGCCGGGTCAACCTTGCCCGTCAGCTCGCCGTAGACGTGCTTGACGTTGTCGCCGTTCTGCTTCGCCGGCTTGCCGGTCCACGCCTCGTACCACGCCATCTCCAGCCCCGCCGCCGTCTCCTCGGCCGACTTCTTGGCGTCGATGCCCTTCTGGACGTTCTCCCGCAACTCGACGAAGTACCGCCGCTGCGTGGCGATTAGCTCCTTGCCGGCGACCTTGCCGTGGCCGGGGGCGACGCGGGTCACGTCGAGCTTCGCCATGCCGTCGAGCGCCCGCACCCACGACGCCGTTTCGGCGTTGCCCATGTAGTTGAACGCCCCGTTGACGCAGGCGTCGCCGGTGCAGAGCAGCTTGTGCTTGGGCAGGTACGCCACGGCGTCGCCGGGGGTGTGGGCGGGGCCGAAGTGGCGGAACTCGACGCGCTGCGTGCCGTCGTCGAGGACGTAAATGTCGTCGAAGGTGATGTCGGCGAGCTTCAGCGTGTTCTCGCGGTAGTCGGCGCGGTCCTTGGAGGCCTTCTCCCAGTCGTCCGGGCCGGTCGTCTTGAGCAGGCGCGCTGCGCTCGTGTGCGCGACGATCTGCGCCCCAGCCTTGCTCCAGATGCAGTTGCCCGAGGCGTGGTCGCCGTGGTGGTGCGTGTCGAGGACGTACTTGATCGGCAGCTTGGTCGTCTTGCGGATGTCGGCGATGACGTCACCCGCCTCCTTGGGGAAGTTGGCGTCGATGACGACGACGTAGTCCTTGAACACGACCCAGACGTTGTTACTGCCGCCGAACGGCACGGTCATGTCGGTGGCGCTGATCGACGAGTAGCGGAAGAAGACGCTGGGGGCGATCTCGACCACGTCGTTGAACTTCATCGCCGGGACGGCGTCGTCCTTCGGCTTGTCCTCGGCGGCGTACACGGCGAGGAGCAGGGCGGCAACCGCGGCGGCGGCGAGCGCGAAACGTCGGGGCATGGGGCACCTCGGGGAAGGGCGGGGGCCGCCACAGGGTACCCGCTCGGCCGGCGAAAGGAACGCGCAATTTTCGGCGTGCCATCCCGGCGGCCGATGCGGTATCATCGGGTCGCGCACGACTTCGGCCGCCTCCCCGGCCCGCCCCCAACCGGAGACGCCCCCTTGGCCACCGCCGCAACGATCCTGGCGACGACGCCCGCTGTTGAGCTTCCCATCAAGACCGGCCACCCGATCGGCTTCTGGTTCATCTTCACCGGCGAGCTCGCCGAGCGTGCCAGCTTCTACGGCATGCGGGCGGTTCTCGCACTGTACCTCATCGACGTGTTCGGCTACGCCCAGAAGAACGCCTCCAGCATCGTGTCGTTGTACATGGCCGCCTGCTACTTCGCGCCACTCCTCGGCGGGCTGATTGCTGACCGGTTTCTGAACAAGTACTGGACAATCGTGGCCTTCGCGGTGCCCTACGTATTGGGTCAGTTCCTGGTCGGCCTGTCGAAGGAATACCTCACGTTCGGCGCGCTTGCTCTACTAGCGTTCGGCAGCGGCGTCATTAAGCCCAACATTTCGACTCTCATGGGCCTCACCTATGACCAACAGCGGCCTGGCCAGGAACACCTTCGCAACATGGCGTTCACGCTTTTCTACGTTGCCATCAACATCGGCTCATTCCTCTCGACTCTGATTTGTCCCGAACTTCGCAACCACTACGGCGTCGTGATCGACGCCGAAACGAACAAGCTCGCCGACCCCCAGGCGGGGTACTTCGCGGCGTTCCTGTTCCCGGCGGTGCTGATGAGTTTCGCGTTGGTCTTCTTCGCGCTCGGTAAGCGCTACTACGCGTTCGAGGAGCTGGGCTACCTCAAGCGGTCACGCCCTGCGGGGTCGGAGGGGGAGAGCCGCGTGCAGAAGATGACTGTAATCCGACAACTCCTTGGGCTATTCATCCTAGTCATGTTCTTCTGGGCCATCTTCGACCAACACGCCTCGACGTGGACACTCTTCGCCAACGACTACCTCGACTTAACCATCAGCGCACCGAATGTGAC
>JANXTD010000810.1 GCA_025352585.1 Fimbriiglobus sp. | reverse complement strand
TTCTCGACGAACCTCGACCCGACGCAGTTGGCCGACGAGGCGTTCCTGCGGCGGATCAAGTTCAAGATCGAGATTCGGGACCCCGACGAGACGCAGTACCGCAAGATTTGGGAGCTGGTCTGCCGCGGCAAGAAGGTCGAGTTGGACGAGGGCGGCATCAACTACCTGATCAACAAGTGGTACTACCCGACGGCGCGTCCGTTCCGCATGTGCCAGCCGCGTGACATCCTCGACCAGATGATGTCGATCGCGAAGTACAACATGGAGCGGTTGAACTTCTCGCCGGACCTGATCGACGCGGCGTGCGCGACGTACTTCATCAGCACCAAGGAGCGCACCTTCGGGGCGCAGGTGCGGCTGACGTAAACGGGCGGCAACTCTTCTGGAGCTGGCCGCTGTGAGGCCGGACCGCAGCTTCGGGTCTCGTCTTCTGTAGCTAGCCGCTGTGAGGCCGGTCTTACCCCCTGGGTCGATGACCTCCGCGGCAGGCAGTAAGACCGGCCTCACAGAGGCCAGCTACAGAAAACGGGACTGCCGACACCGCGTCAGCATGGGCGCTGCACCGGCCCGGCCGGCGCGGTAGAATGCCGGGCAACGGGGGTGCGGCATGCCGATGCACGACTGGTCCAAGGTGACGCCGGGCGACTTCCACGACTTCCACAACGAGTGGATTTCGACGACCCGCCGCACACTCCTCGACGGCATCTTGCCGGCCCACTACTACGCCAGCATCGACCAGCGCGTGATGGGCTTCATCCCCGACGTGGTGACGCTGCAGTCGGGGACGAAGCGGCGCGGCCCGGCGGGGCCGGCCGAGTTGAAGCTGCCCCGCGTCCGGCCGTCGGTCGAGACCGGCGTCGCTCCGTACTTCCGCAAGGACCGGCGCGTCGAGATTCACCAGGCCGAGACGAACCGCCTCGTCGCCGTGATCGAAGTCGTCTCGCCGGGCAACAAGAACTCTCAGGGCGGCCTCGAAGCGTTTCTGCGCAAGTCCGTCGAGTTCCTGAATGCCGGCATTCACCTCGTGGTCCTGGACGCGGTCGCCCCCGGCAACCTCGCCCCGAAGGGCATCCACGCCGCAATCTGGGAGCAGTTGACGGGCGAGTCGGTCCCCGCGCCGGCGAAGCCGCTGACGATGGTCTCCTACGCGGCCGGCAGCCAGGTCCGCGCCTACGTCAGCGAACTGTCCCCCGGCGACCCCCTCCCCGACACGCCGCTGTTCCTCGAAGAGTACGGCTGCGTCGAGATCCCGACCGAAGTGGCGTACATGATGGCCTTTCAGGTCCAGGGTACGCCGATCCAGGAACTCCTCGACCCCCGGCCGGCGCGGTAGAATGCCGGGCAACGGAGGTGCGGCATGCCGATGCACGACTGGTCGCGGTTGGTGGACGGCGAGTTCCACGACTTTCACGTCGCGTGGCTCGTGGAACTGCGGAAGGCTCTCAACGGCGGGCTATTGCCGGCCGGCCACTACGCCGCGGTGGAGCTGCACGTCAAAGGGTACTACCCCGACGTGATGAACCTTCGAGACGACCTCGTCGTCGGCGACTCCGCCGGCTCAGGGGTGACGGTTCTGAGGCGTCCCCAAGTGAGACCGACGGTCCAGGCGGTTCTGCCCAACTACTCCAAAGACAACCGCGTGGTCGCGATCCGCAAGAAGGGCGGCGCGCGTCTGGTGGCCGTAATCGAAATTGTCTCGCCGGGCAACAAGGATCGACGCACCGCCATCGACGCGCTGCTGAACAAGTCGGTCGAGTTACTCAGTCACGGCGTCCACCTGGTTTTAATCGACGCGATTGCGCCGGGCCGGCTGGACCCGCATGGCATGCACGCGCTCATCTGGGAAGAACTGACTGGCGAACTCCTGCCCCCTCCGACTAAGCCTCTCGGTGTCGTTTCCTACGAGGCGACTGACCTTGTGAGTGCTTACGTCCAGGAACTCGCTCCGGGAGACGCCATCGGCGAGACGCCGCTGTTCCTCACCGAAGGGGGGTGCGTTCTACTGCCGGCGGAGGCGACGTACATGGCCACCTTCGACGCGATGGCTTACCCCTTCCGCGACACCCTCAACGCCCCGGCATGACCCCGATCCGCGACCGGCTCGAAGCCCACGCTCGCGGCCTCGGCTTCACGCTCTTCGGCGTCGCTCCGGCCGCCGACGCCGACGGCTTCGACCGCTACGCCGCGTGGCTCGACGCGGGGTACGCCGGCGAGATGGGCTACCTCCACGACTACCGCGAACACCGACGGCACCCGTCACGCGTGCTGGGGCCGGTGAAGACGGTCGCGATGCTCGGCTTCGAGTATGGGCCGCCGTCGCCGCAGGCTCACGCTGGCAAGGTCGCCGCCTACGCGCAGCACGCCGACTATCACCGCGTCGTTTGGGACAAGCTCAACGCGCTGCGGGACTGGCTCGCGGCCGAAGTCCCCGGCACGCGGTCGCACGGGACTTGCGACTCGGCCCCGCTGCTGGAGCGTGACTTCGCCCGCCGCGCCGGCCTCGGTTGGGTCGGCAAGAACACGATGCTGCTGAACGCCTCACGCGGCTCGATGTTCTTCCTCGCCGGCTTCCTCACGTCGCTGGAGTTACCGCCCGACCCGCCGCAAGCGGCGGGCCACTGCGGCACCTGCACGGCGTGC
>JANXTD010000900.1 GCA_025352585.1 Fimbriiglobus sp. | reverse complement strand
GAAAACGCTTCCCAAGTGGAGCCTCGTGATTCACCCCGTCAGCGGGTAGGGTATTTCCCACGGGTTGCCTTACAGAGGCCACCACCGGAAAACGAACCCCGGCTCGCGCCCGCCGCTTCTCGCGCTTCCGGCGCGGCGTGCGACTTGTTACACTACGGGGGTGGGGTAGGGTCGGGCCACGCGGGGAGGGGTTGACGATGCTGTTCGCCGAGGTCACGCCCCAGCAGCAGGACATCGTGCAGTCGGTCAACTTCTGGCTCACGATCGGGCTGCTCATGGCCATCCTGCTGGGCGGCGCGGTCGCGCTGTCGCTGGTGGAGCGCTGGCGCAAGCGGCAGGCCGAGCCGGCGCGCGAGGGGATCGGCGGGCTGTCGCTGTACCGCCAGATGTACGAGGACGGCGAACTCGACGAGGAGGAGTACCGCGTCATCCGCGACCGCTTCGCGAAGCGGCTCAAGGGCAAGCCGGCCGGCCCCGAACTCGCGCCCGGACTGACGGCGGACGCGGGCGGGGCGGGCGGCGCAAACCTGGCCGGTTCGCCGGGGCCGCCGCCGGAATCGCCGGAGCAAGCCCCGCCGATTTCCTGAAGCGTGCGACCCGAGTGCCGCGTAGAATCCGCAAGTCGGGCGGCGGCGTGGCCGGGATTCGCGGGATTCACTCAAGTTCCCGACCGCCGCGCCCCCCGCCGAAGTTACAGTTGGCGAACCTCACCGCGAGCCGCATCCCGAGACTTCCTCCTCCCTCTTGTTATTGTGTTCGGGGACCCGAATGGCTGAGCGTAGTTCTGGCGGCAACTCTGGCGGGCCCGGCGGCGGCTCGGGCGACGGCCCCGGCCTGGGGGCGCGCAAGCCCAGCGGCACCGGCGGCCGCAACCGCAACGCCTACTGCTCCTTCTGCCGGCGCAGCCACCGCGACGTGGGGCCGCTCGTCGAGGGGCCGGGCGATGTCTACATCTGCGGCGAGTGCATCGACCTCTGCCAGTCGATCATCGAGCAGGAGCGCAAGCGCCGCGGCCCCAACAAGGCCGTCGGGGCCAACGCGAACACGCCGTCGCCGCGCAGCATCAAGGAGAAGCTCGACCTCTACGTCATCGGCCAACAACGCGCCAAGCGCGTCTTGTCCGTGGCCGTCCACAACCACTACAAGCGCCTCTCACTCGGCGGCGCGGCGGCCCGTGACGGCGTCGAGATCGAGAAGAGCAACATCCTGCTCATCGGCCCCACTGGCAGCGGCAAGACCTTGCTCGCCAAGACGCTGGCGAAAATCCTCGACGTGCCGTTCGCCATCGGCGACGCGACCACACTCACCGAAGCCGGCTACGTCGGCGAGGACGTGGAGAACCTGCTGCTGAAGCTGTTGCACGCGGCCGATTTCGACGTAGAGGCGGCCCAGCGCGGCATCATCTACATCGACGAAATCGACAAGATCGCCAAGACGAGCCAGAACGTCAGCATTACCCGCGACGTGTCGGGCGAGGGCGTGCAACAGGCGCTCCTGAAGATGCTCGAAGGCACGGTCGCGAACGTCCCGCCGCAGGGGGGCCGCAAGCACCCGGAGCAGCAGTACATCCAAATCGACACGTCGAACATCTTGTTCATCGTGGGCGGCACGTTCGTGGGGCTGGAGACGATCATCTCGCGCCGCACCGGCAAGAAGACGATGGGCTTCGGCTCGACCGCGACCAAGGACAAGGGCACCGCCAACGGCGAGTTGCTCGCCCAGGTCGTCGCCGAGGACTTGACGGAGTTCGGGCTGATCCCCGAGTTCATCGGCCGGCTGCCGATGGTCGCCCCGCTCGACTCGCTCGACGAAGAAACCTTCATGCGCATCCTCACCGAGCCGAAGAATGCCTTGGTGCGGCAGTACCAGAAGCTCTTTGAGATGGAGGGGGCCGAACTCGACTTCGAGCCGGACGCTTTGCGCGAGATCGCCCGCATGGCCAAGGTGCGCGACACCGGCGCACGCGGCTTGCGGGCGATTGTCGAGGAGATGATGCTGGACATCATGTACGAGTTGCCCGACCAGGAGACGAAGGGCCGGCACACGATCACGCTCGACCACGTCCGCGGCCGCCGCAACCTGTACAACCTGCCGGCCCCCGTGGTTTCGGTGCCGATGACGATGCCCGAGTCGATGCCGGAGGCGCGGCACGAGCCGAAGGCCGACAAGAAGAGCGCGTAGATGTGAGCGGGAGTCGCCCCGCGAGCCCGCAGACTCCGTGGCTCCGCCGCAGGCGACTCTTGTTAGCCCGACGCGCGAGCGAGGGTCGAACGCTCGAGCGGCAACGTCAATACTCGTTGACCCTACCGTCACCGACCGTGAACCTTGTCCCCGCGCGGGGC